>JAWLEL010000259.1:0-4222 GCA_041686165.1 Lentibacter sp. | reverse complement strand
TTAAATCATCGCCTTGATGCCGCTGATGATCTCCGGCTTGGCGGCCAGCACATCCTCGGAAAGCGCGCGGGCCGCGTCCATGAGCTCTGCGGGCTCCACGATCCGGTCGACAAGCCCGAATCGGAGCGCCTCCTCGGCCATGATCTTCTGACCGCCCATCAGGATGAGCTTGGTGCGCGCCGGGCCGATGAGCGCGCTCATGCGCGCCGGGTCCGAGGGCTGCGGGAGGAATCCGAGCTTCATGACCGGGTAGAAGAACTTGGCGTTCGGAACGGCCAGGCGCATGTCGCAGGCCAGCGCCATGCCCATGGCCCCGCCCGCCAGCGTGCCGTTGAGTGCCGCGATGCTGAGGCCGGGAAAGGCCGCGATCGCGCCCGAAAGCCGCTCCCAGAGCGGCGATGTGGCCAGCCCTGCGCGCGCTTCGTCGAGGTCCGCCCCGGCGGAAAAGACCTTGCCTTCCCCCGTCAGGATAAGCACGCGCGTTCCGGCCGCGTCGCCCACGGCCGTGCAGAGGCTCTCCAGCATCTCCGAGGTGAGCGAATTGGCCTTGTCAGGGCGGTTCAGAGACACAATTCTCAGCCCGCCCTCGTCTCTTACATCGATCATGACAGGCCTACTTTCTTGCGCAGGCCCTCGTCCCGCAGGGCCAGTTCCTGGCCGAGATAGGCGTCGGCTTCGGCGCCGCACATCCACAGGAGCGTTTCAGCGGGCCATTCGGGAGGGATATGGGCACTCCAGTCAAGCTCGCTGACCGGGTTGATCCCGCTCGCCTTGATCTCGCGTTGCATCTGCGTCGCCACAGTGCCGGGCGAAAGGCCCATCACGCGCAGGCCGTGCGCCGCGCCTTCGGTATGCGCCGCCGTGGTCAACATCGCGGCCCCGGCCTTCGAGGCGCAGTAGGCGCTCCAGCCTTCCAGTGCGTTATGCGCCGCGCCGGAACTGATCGTGATGATGGTGCCGCCGCCCGCCTCCTGCATGATCGGCATCGCCGCGCGCATGCCGTGATAGACGCCCTTCAGGTTGATATCGATGGCATGGCCCCAGGCCTCCGTGTCCGAGCTTGCAAGAAGAGAAATCGGCTCTACGACACCTGCATTCCCGATCAGGATGTCCAGCCCGCCGAAATGCGCCACCGCATGATCTACCGCCGCCTTGACCGCGTCATAGCGGCTCACATCGCAGGGAAATGCGCTCGCCCGCGCCCCGATCTCGCCCGCGATGCGCTCGATATCATCCGCGCTCCGCGCCGTGAGCACGACATTCGCACCGGCCTCGGCAAACCGCCGGGCCGTGGCCTCCCCAATGCCGCGGCTCGCGCCGGTGATCAATGCCGTCTTGCCTGTCAGATCGTTCATGTCCGTCTCCCTCGCATGCATTTCTGGCCTCCTTGCTAAACCCAGCGCACGGCGCCGTCCAGCGCGAAGACCCCTTGACCAAGCGGCCCGAGGCCGCGACATTGTCGGCCATTGTTTTCAGACGAAAGGTCTCACCATGTTCAGCCGCTCGCCCCTCGCCGCAAGCTCCATTCTGGCGCTTGGTCTCGCAACAGGCCCCGCATCCGCCGACGTGACCGCACAGCAAGTCTGGAGCGATTGGAAAAGCTACCTCGAGACATTCGGCTACGAGATAAGCGCCAGCGAAGCCACCTCCGGCGATACGCTGACGGTCGCGGATGTCTCGCTCCGGATGGAGATGGATGAAAACGACGTTGCCATGGACCTCGGCACCATGACACTCACCAACCTCTCGGACGGCACCGTCCAGATCGGCCTGCCCGACTCCATGCCGATCGACTTCGCGTTTTCCGGCGAGATGGGCGAGGATGTCTCGGGCACGCTGAACTATGCCAACACCGGGCTGTCGATCATCGCCTCGGGCGATCCCGAAGACATGAGGTATGATTACACTGCCACGACGCTCGACATGAGCGTGGGCGAGCTGACGATCGACGGAGAATCCGCGCCTCTGGGAAATATCGAGATGTCGCTCAAGGGCGTCGAGGGCAGCACCAGCATGAAGCTCGAAAGCCTGCGCAACGTCATGCAGGACTTCACGGCCGACGAGCTGACATACGACGTCGATGTCGCCGTGCCCGAGGAAGAGGCCACCTTCAAGATGAGCGGCGCCCTGAACGACCTCACATTCGACGGCTCGGGCGCCTATCCGCTCGGGAAGTTCGAAGCCGAGGAAGTCGCGAAGATGCTCAAGGCCGGCTTCACCTTCTCCGGCAGCTTCGGCCATGAGGGCGGCGAGACAACGATCAACGCCACGGAAGAAGGTAAGCCCTTCAATGCCCAATCCTCTTCCGAGAGTGGCGCACTCGACATTTCCATCGACGAGGATCACTTCGCCTATGGCGGCACGGTGAAAGGCCTGAAATCGACGGCAATGGGCGCCGACATTCCCTTCCCCCTCGAAATCAACGCCGAAGAGAGCGGCTTCGAGCTGCGCATGCCGATCGCGAAGGCCGAAGAGCCGCAGGACTACAAGCTCAGCATCCTGCTGGGAGATTTCACAACTTCCGAAATGCTCTGGGGCATGATCGACCCGCAGGGCCAGCTCCCGCGTGATCCGGCCACGATCGAGCTTGCCGTTTCCGGCCAGGTCACCCCGGGCTTCGACATGCTTGACCCCGAGCAGATGGACGCCGTCGAATCCGGCGAGGCCATGCCCGGCGAAATCCAGAGCGCCAACATCGACGCGCTCAAGCTGAGCATCGCCGGAGCCGAACTCACCGGCGATGGCGGCTTCACCTTCGACAATTCCGACATGCAGACTTTCCCGGGGATGCCCCGCCCCTCCGGCGCGGTCGATCTCAAGCTGACCGGCGGCAACGGCCTGCTCGACAAGCTCGTCGGCATGGGCCTTCTGCCGGAAGAACAAGCCTCCGGCGCACGCATGATGATGGGTCTCTTCGCCATCCCGGTCGAAGGCGAGGATACGCTGAACTCCAAGATCGAGATCAACGATGAAGGCCAGGTTCTCGCCAACGGCCAGCGCCTGCGCTGATCGGGCCGGATCGCAAGAGGGCGTCGCCACCGCGCGGCGCCCTTTTCTTTGGCCACGGGCCGCTTGCCTCTTCGCGCGCGATGACCCACATATAGCTCATGACAAATTCACTCTCCCGCCTGTCCGAAATCGCCCTCGACGCCGCTCTCAAGGCGGGTGCCGAGGCCGCCGATGTGATCACCCTCAAGGGAAGCTCGGTCTCGCTCGATGTGCGTGACGGGCGGCTCGAACAGGCCGAGCGCGCGGATGGCACGGATATCGGCCTGCGCGTCCTGATCGGACAACGCCAGGCCATGGTCTCCTCCTCCGACATGCGCGAGGCGGCCCTGCTCGAAGCCGCGGAGCGCGCCGTCTTCATGGCGCGCGAAGCACCGGAAGATCCCTATATCGGCCTCGCCGATGGGTCCGATCTGGCCACGGATCGGAGCGCCGACGGGCTCGATCTGTTCGATCCTGCGCCGGAACCCTCGCCTGATTCGCTTCAGGAGGATGCCCGCCGCGCCGAAGCGGCGGCGCTTGCGAACGAGTCCGTGAGCCAGGTTCAATCGGCCTCGGCGAGCTATTCATCCAGCGAAGTTCATCTCGCGACCACCACAGGCTTCTCGGGCGGTTACAGGCGCACGAGCCGTTCCGTCTCCTGCGTGGCTATCGCGGGCGAAGGCCTCGGCATGGAGCGCGACTACGATGCCGACGGGCGCATCTTCGCCGCCGACCTGCGCAGCCCCGAGGAAATCGGGGCGCTGGCCGCCGCCCGCGCTGCCGAACGGGTGAACCCGCGCAAGCCGAAGACAGGGGCCTACCCCGTGCTTTTCGACGAGCGTGTCTCGTCCACGCTGCTGGGCCATCTGCTCTCGGCCGTCAACGGCGCGATGATCGCGCGCGGCTCGTCCTGGCTGCGCGATGCGCTGGGCGATGAGATCCTGCCCAGGCATCTTTCGGTCCTGGAAGACCCGCATCGCCCCCGTGTCTCGGGCTCGCGCCGCTTCGATGCCGAGGGCCTGCCGACAGCGCCGCGCCACATCGTCAAGGATGGCGTGCTTCAGGGCTGGACGCTCGATCTTGCCAATGCGCGCAAGCTGGGCCTGTCCTCCACGGCCAATGCCGCGCGCGGAACCTCCTCCGCGCCCTCGCCTTCTGTCTGGAATACGTCTCTGACACAGGGCAATGCGACCCGCGCAGAGCTGATCGCGCAGATGGGCACGGGCTTTCTCGT
>JAWLEL010000258.1:0-4230 GCA_041686165.1 Lentibacter sp. | reverse complement strand
GCATCCGAGGCCACGACGGAGCCCTTGGCGGGGCTTTCGGGCAGGCCGCATTCGGCGGCCATGCGCCCGGCTTTCAGCGCGGCGATGGTCGAGCTGTCGAGGCGGCTCATCTGGCCCGCGCCAACGCCGACGGTGGCCGCGCCCTTCGCGTAGACGATGGCGTTCGATTTCACGTGTTTCGCGACGGTCCAGGCAAAGCGCATGTCCGCCATCTCGGCCTGGGTGGGTGCGCGCTTCGTGACGACCTTCAGATCCTCCGGCGCAACCTGCCCGGTGTCCTTGTCCTGCACGAGAAGCCCGCCCGAAACCTGGCGGTAGGACGGCAGGGCGCGGCGCGGATCGGCCAGCGCCCCGGTGGTCAGCAGGCGCAGGTTCTTCTTCTGGGCAAAAATACCCAATGCCTCCTCGGTCGCCTCCGGCGCGATCACCACCTCGGTGAAGATCCCGGCGATCGCCTCGGCCGTCTCGCCATCCAGCGTGCCGTTGAGGGCGATGATGCCGCCGAAGGCGGATGTCCGGTCACAATCGAAGGCCTTCACGTAGGCCTCCTTGAGCGTGGCTCCGCGCGCCACGCCGCAGGGGTTGGCATGTTTGATGATCGCCACGGCGGGGCCGTCTTCGGGGGCGAATTCCGAGACCAGCTCGAAGGCGGCATCGGTGTCGTTGATGTTGTTGTAGCTCAGCTCCTTGCCCTGATGCTGCGTGGCTGTCGCCACGCCGGGGCGCGCGGAGCCGCTCGTGTAGAAGGCCGCCCCTTGATGCGGGTTTTCGCCATAGCGCAAGCCCTGTGCCAGCGTGCCTGCAAAAACGCGGCGGCGCGGCGTCTCTTCGCCGATGGCAGAGGCCATCCAAGTGGAGACGGCGGCATCATAGGCGCCCGTGCGCGCATAGGCGATCTGGGCCTGGCGCTGCCGGAAGGCATAACTCGTCTGCCCGTCATTGGCCGCGAGCTCGGCCAGGAGCGCGTCATAGTCCTCCACATCGACAATCGTTGTCACGAAGGCGTGGTTCTTGGCGGCGGCGCGGATCATGGCGGGGCCGCCGATGTCGATGTTCTCGATCATCTCGTCGTAGCCCGCGCCGCGCGCGAGGGCGGCTTCGAAGGGGTAGAGATTGACCACCAGCAGGTCGATCGCGCCGATGCCGTGTTCGTCCATGGCCGCGATATGCGCGTCATCGTCGCGCAGGGCCAGAAGGCCGCCATGGACATTGGGGTGCAGCGTCTTGACGCGGCCATCCATCATCTCGGGAAATCCCGTCACCTCGGCCACGTCATGCACGTCGAGTCCCGCTTCGCGCAGGGTTTTCGCGCTGCCGCCCGTGGAGAGCAACTCGACGCCGCGTGCGGCGAGCGCGCGGCCCAGCTCGGCGAGGCCTGTCTTGTCGGATACGGAAAGAAGCGCGCGGCGCACAGGGGTATGATCGGTCATTTCGGCAGCTGTCCCAGGTCAGGTTCGTGTTCAGTCTTATATTTCAAGCTCGTCCCGCTGAGTGTCTCTGATCGCCATGGCGCTGTCTTGCGCCTTGGCGAGAGACCAGCGGATGCGCGTGGCATACTCCATTGCGCGGGAAGTTAGAACGACTTGTTTGGTCGCACGTGGCTTGAGGCGGCCTGTTTCGAGATAAACACTGGGCTCGAGGGTCATCTCGGCGCTTGCATCGGTGCGCAGCACCCAGATTTCACCGCTGCGCAGGGCGAGCGATATGGCTGCGCCGCCCATGTCGATCTCGGCATCGACTTCCGGGTGCAAATGGAACCTGATCTGGAAGAGAAGGCCCGGCTCGAGCGCGTTGGCGAGGGCCTTCTTGAAGGTCGCCCTGTCGGACTCCTCGACGGCGAAGAGCATATCCTCGCCCGCAAGGCCGCGCCCGTCGAATGTCAGCTCCAGGGTGCGCGCATGGGTGATGCCGTGGTTCTTGACCCAGCCGTCATGACCGCCCTGGAAGCGGATGCCGTCGGGGGCGTGGCTGATCTCGATGGGGACATGCGTGGGGCCGCTGGCGATCAGTTCGGAGCCGTCGCGCGCGGCGCGCGCCAGTCGTGACGAGGAGACACCGTCGAGACAAAGCGTGCTGTGAGAGGGCGTCGCGCGGCCGGCGCGGCGCCAGTCGGAGCCGAAACAGGCGCCGGACCCGCAATTGACGATGAGCGGACGGCGGCCGGATGTCAGCTCGAAGGCGAGGGTGGAGGCATGGGCGTTGTAGCTGGCCTTGCCCGAAGGCGGGCGCGCGGCATCGACGATGATGCTGGTCCGGCCCGCCGAAAGCCGGGCGAAACCCATGGAAAGCCCGTCTGCGTTGCGCCTTTTTGTCCGGCTGCTGGCCAGGGCGCTGTCGAGCCGGCCTTCAAGGCCCTTGCCGCCGCCGTGAAACCGCGCCAGGGCGCCATCGGAATGGCGCAGGGTGCGCAGGGTGGGCGCGATGCGTTCGATCGCCGTTTCATGCGCCTCGCTCACCTCGCGGCCAGCCTCGCGCAGGGCGAGGGCGGCCCAATTGAGCAGGGTGAAAACTTCGAGCAGCTCCTCGGGGTTGCGCGTGGGCAGGCCGCCGTCCGTGTCGATCTGGGCAGCGCATTCGCGCGCAAGCGCCTTGATGGCCGGGTCGGCATGATGCTGCATGCCTTCGAGCGAGAGGGCGGTATAGATCAGCCCGGTCAGCGCCTCGAACCGCGAAAGGCCCGGCCGCGCGGCGGCCCAGCGGCGGGCGAGAAAGCGTGTCTGGTGGGCCAGTGACCGAAAGAAGGTGTCGGACTCGTGTTTTTCGGTGTTTTGCAGAACGAAGAGCGCGTGGTTGACCCAGCGGATCAGCCTGCGGCCCGTCAGCTCGGGGGTCCATCCGGGGCCGGAGCCGTTGCCGTAGCGGTCGATCCATTGCCAGAGCCATGTCTGCGCGCAGCTGCGCGCATCCTTGTCGCCGACGGCGGCAAGATCGTCGAGCCATGCAAACCCATGGGCCTCCATCCGGAACTCGGGGCTCGCCGTGGGCAACTCCCAGAATTCCTTGCGTCCCCCCTCGATGAGCTGACCGGCCAGGAGAAAGTTCCCCGCGATGAGCTGTTTCCCGCGGGCAAAAAGGCCGATGGTGCGCGGCTCAGGCTGGGACAGGAACGCCGTTGCAGGCACGGAAAAAGCTCCCGCGCGGGCATGGAAACGATTGAGGGCGCGGCTCATCCACGCGCCGAACGGATCGGGCTCTGACATCGTGCTGCTATACTGCCTCTTGCGCTCTTTGCGGCGTCCTTGGGGAGAGCATACATGGCTCGGCGCCTCACGTCACGACAGAAAAGCGATGAAGCTGTTTCACGCGCGTTTCAGCACGGCGATGTAGAAGCCGTCCATGCCGCCCTGATCGGCGAGGTAATCGGGGCGCAGGCGCAATCCGCCTTCCTCGGTGGTCCACTCGGACGAGAGGCCGAGCGGCTCGAAGCCCGAGGTGTCGGCGCGGAAATCGGGATGCGTTTCGAGAAACTCCTCGACCTGCACCTCGCCTTCGTCCGGCAGGAGCGAGCAGGTGCAAAAGACCAGCCTGCCCCCGGGTTTGACCAAGGTAGCGGCATGGGCGAGCATCCGGGCCTGAAGCTCGATCAGCGCGCCGAACTCCTCGCCGGTCTTGGCATGGGGCAGGTCGGGATGGCGGCGGATCGTGCCGGTGGCCGAGCAGGGCGCATCGAGCAGGACGGCATCATAGCTGCCCTCATGCGCCAGCGCGTCGGCGCAGATGATCTCGGCTTCGAGCCCCGTGCGTTCCAGGTTCTGGCGCACGCGCTCGAGCCGCGCATCGGAGATGTCCAGCGCAGTGACCTGCGCCCCGGCGGCAGCGAGTTGCATTGCCTTGCCGCCTGGAGCGGCGCAGAGATCGAGCGCGGTTTCGCCGACCTTGGCATCCAGCATCTTGGCCGGCAGGGCGGCGGCGGCATCCTGAACCCACCACGCGCCAGCCTCGAATCCTTCGAGACTCGTCATCTGGCCGCCGTCGGGCAGGCGTATGCTGCCCCAGGGCAGCAGGGTGCCGCCGAGCGTTTCGGCCCATGCGGCGGGGTCTGACTTGACGGTGATGTCGAGCGGCGCCCCGGCGTGATGCGCAGCCTCCATGGCGGCGACGGCCTCGGGGCCATAGGCGCGCGCCAGCGGGCCGCGCAGCCACTTGGGCAGACGCGGAATACGGAAGATCGGGAACTTTTCGGGGGCATCGGCAGCGGCCTTGCGCAGCACCGCATTGACCAGCCCCTTC
>JAWLEL010000257.1:0-4240 GCA_041686165.1 Lentibacter sp. | reverse complement strand
AGGTCGGTGATCGTCAGCGCGTAGGCCACGAGGCTGCCCGCGCCCGAGCCGCGCCCGGGGCCGACGGGGATGTTCTGCTCCTTGGCCCACTTGATGAAATCGGCAACGATCAGGAAATAGCCCGGAAAGCCCATCCCCTCGATGATGCCCAGCTCGAAGTCGAGCCGCTTCTGGTAGTCCTCTTCGGAGGCGGCGTGGGGAATGACGGCGAGGCGCTCCCTGAGGCCCTCGTTCGCCTGTCGCCGCAGCTCCTCGACCTCGTCATCGGCAAAGCGCGGCAGGATCGGATCACGCGTCTCGGCCTTGAAGGCACAGCGCTTGGCGATCTCGACGGTGCTGTCCAGCGCCTCGGGCAGATCGGCAAAGAGCACGGCCATTTCCTGGGGGCTCTTGAGGTAGTGCTGGGCCGTCAGGCGGCGGCGCGGCTGCTGCTGATCGACATAGGCGCCGTCGGCGATGCAGATCAGCGCGTCATGCGCCTCATACATCTTCGCCTCTGGAAAATAGACATCGTTCGTCGCGACGAGCGGCAGGCCCATGGCGTAGGCCATCTCGACGAAGCCCCGCTCTGTCAGGCGCTCGGCCTCGGGCTGGCTGCCGTCCTCGCCGGGGTGGCGCTGAAGCTCCACGTAGAGCCTGTGCGGAAAGCTCTGCGCCAGCTCCGCCATCAGCGCTTCGGCGGCGGGGCGCTGGCCGCCCTGCAGGAGCCGCCCCACGGGGCCGTCCGGGCCGCCAGTGAGGCAGATGACATCTTCCGAATACTGTGCCAGCTCTTCGAGCGTGACCTGCGCAAGCTGCCCGGCCTTGTCGAGGTAGAGGCAGGAATTGAGCTTCATCAGGTTCTCGTAGCCCGCCTCGCTCTGCGCCAGCAGGACCACCGGCGCAGGAGCGCGCGGCTTGTCTCCCGGCTCGGTGCGCATGTAGGCCAGATCGACCTGGCAGCCGATGATCGGCTGCAGCCCTGCACCGCTCGCCGACTCGGAAAACTCCAGCGCACCGAACATGTTGTTGGTGTCGGTGATGGCCACTGCGGGCATGCCCATATCCGAGATCATGCCGGGCAGTTTCTTGAGGCGCACGGCCCCTTCGAGGAGCGAATACTCGGTGTGAACGCGCAGGTGAATGAATCGGGGGTCAGTGCTCATGGGGCCACTCTAGGGCCATTCATTTGGAAGGTCTCGCCCCCTTTGGCGATTTGCAGCAAAATTTTCTGCGCCGCTGTCCCTCAGGCCCGTTGCAGAAGGTCTGCGATACGAAAAGATACGACCAATATACAGCCCGGGCCGGAACAGCACCGAAGGTGCCCGGCCCATCGCCAGACCGCCCCATCGGGCTGGCGATTTGGCGAAGCTGGGTGCGCCGGTCATGCGGAGTGCGGATGTGGCGGGCATAAAGTGCAAAGACGGACCGTGTATCGCCAACCCGCGGTCTGGCGATGGGCCTCGAGACATCCAGCCATGGCGCGAGATGCGCGCTTACCAGAGCCACCGACCCATGCGTCGCGTCAATTTCCGCAAATGCCGCCCAAACCGTGCCAATTATTTACGCAAATGCAAAGCACTTGCTTATTATCTACAAATCATTGAAAGACTTTACGGCCCTGTCCCCCACAGAATCCTTGCATGAAAGACCGCTTGCGCCTTTCATTGCGGCAAGACGGGCTCACAGAATGCCCGACAAGCATGGGCGACAATAAAAGGACCGATGCGTGACAGGGACATTGTTGAAAATCGACGGGCTGACCAAGGCCTATCCCGGTGTCGTGGCGAATGATGCCGTCTCCTTCGAGATCCAGGAAGGCGAGGTGCATGCCCTTCTCGGAGAGAACGGCGCCGGCAAGTCCACCCTCGTCAAGATGATCTACGGGCTGGTCAAGCCCGACAGCGGCACCATGGAGATGCGCGGCGCGCCCTTCGCTCCGCCTGAGCCGCGCTCGGCGCGCGCAGCGGGCGTCGCCATGGTCTTCCAGCATTTCTCGCTCTTCAACGCGCTCGACGTGGCCGAGAACATCGCCCTCGGCATGGAAAACCCGCCCCCCCGGCGCGACCTTGCCGCGCGCATCCGCGACACATCCGAGGCCTATGGCCTGCCGCTCGATCCCTACCGCACCGTCGGTGACCTTTCGGCAGGCGAGCGCCAGCGCGTCGAGATCATCCGCTGCCTTCTGCAAGACCCGCGCCTGCTCATCATGGATGAGCCGACCTCGGTCCTGACACCGCAGGAGGTCGAGATTCTCTTCAAGACCCTGCGCAAGCTCACCACAGAGGGCGTGGCGATCCTCTACATTTCCCACAAGCTCGAAGAGATCGCGGCGCTCTGTGATGCGGCGACGATCCTGCGCCTTGGCAAGAACGTGGGCACATGCGTGCCTTCCGAGACGAGCGCGCGCGAAATGGCCGAACTGATGGTCGGCACCGAGTTGCAAACACCAAAGAGCGCGGGGCGCGAGATGGGCGAGGTCGTGCTCGACGTCTCCGGCCTTTCGATGCCCTCTCCCAGCGCCTTCGGAACGCCGCTGCGCAACATCCATCTGCGCCTGCGCGCGGGCGAAGTGCTCGGGATCGGCGGCGTCGCGGGCAACGGGCAGGACGAGCTTCTGCTGGCGCTGTCGGGCGAGACGCTCACGGAGCGGGACGCGATCAAGCTGAAGGGGCAGCCGATCGGGCGGCTCTCTCCCAACGCGCGGCGCGGGCTCGGCCTGCTGGCCGCACCCGAGGAACGCCTCGGCCATGCGGCAGCTCCCAACATGAGCCTGACCGAGAATGCCCTGCTGACCGGCGCGGTGCGCAAGCGGCTCGAAAACCACGGCTTTCTCAATTGGCCCAAGACGCGACGTTTCGCCGAGGAGATCATCGAGCAGTTCGACGTGCGCACGCCCGGGCCGGAGAACGCCGCCCGCTCGCTCTCGGGGGGGAACCTGCAAAAGTTCGTCATTGGCCGCGAGGTGCTGCAAGCGCCGGAGGTGTTCGTGGTGAACCAGCCCACATGGGGCGTCGATGCCTCCGCCGCCGCCGCGATCCGGCAGGCGCTGCTCGATCTTGCCGCAGGCGGCGCGGCGGTGATCGTGGTCAGCCAGGATCTCGACGAGATCATGGAGGTGGCCGATAATTTCGCCGCGCTCAACGAGGGACGGCTCACGGAAACACGGCCCACGCGCGGCCTGACCATCGAGCAGATCGGCCTGATGATGGGTGGCGCACATGGAATGGAGGTGGCCCATGTCTGAGCGCAACGGCAGACAAGGCCTTTCGACATCGCTGTTCAGGAAGGGACGCGCATCATGCTGAAGCTCGAAAAACGCCCCCAGCCGTCTAGAGCCTATGCCTACACGACACCGTTCCTCGCCGTGCTGGCCACGATGGTCTTCGGTGGCCTGCTTTTCATGGCGCTCGGCAAGAACCCGATCGAAGCCATCCTCACGATCTTCTGGGAGCCGCTCTTCGGCGAGTTCGCCTTCTACTACCGCCCTCAGCTCCTCGTGAAGGGTGCCCCGCTCATCCTCATCGCCATCGGCCTCAGCCTCGGCTTCAAGGCCGGTATCTGGAACATCGGCGCCGAGGGGCAATACATCGTCGGCGCGATCTGCGGCGCGGGCGCGGGGCTGGCCTTCTACCCGATGGAGGGATGGTTCATCTTCCCGATCATGATCCTCGCGGGCGCTTTCGGCGGCTGGGTCTGGGCCATGATCCCCGCGCTCTTGAAGGTCAAGTTCCAGACCAACGAGATTCTCGTCTCGCTGATGCTGGTCTACGTGGCCGAGCAGCTTCTGGCCTCCATGTCGCTCGGCCTTTTGAAGAACCCCGAAGGCCATGGCTTCCCCGGTTCGCGCAACCTCAAGGACTACCCGTCCGCTTTCAATGACGAGATCATCACCGGCACGGGGATGCACTGGGGCGTTCTGGCCGCCTTCATCGCGGTGATCTTCGCCTACGTGCTGCTCAACCGGCATATGCTGGGCTACTCGATCCGCCTGACGGGCGAGGCACCGCGCGCCGCGAAATTCTCCTCGGTGAACCCCGCGCGGCTCATCCTCTTCTGCCTCGGCACATCGGGGGCGCTCGCCGGGATGGCCGGCATGTTCGAAGTGAGCGGGCCGGCGGGGCAGATCAGCATCGACTTCAATGTCGGCTACGGCTTCACCGCGATCATCGTGGCCTTCCTCGGCCGTTTGCACCCTGTCGGCATCCTCTTTGCCGGGCTGCTCATGGCGCTGACCTATATCGGCGGCGAGATCGCCCAG
>JAWLEL010000256.1:0-4256 GCA_041686165.1 Lentibacter sp. | reverse complement strand
TCAAGGGCGGTGTGCGTGTGCACAGCCGGCTCGATCACCGCATCGCCATGTCTTTCCTTGTCATGGGGCTGGCCAGCGAGGCACCCATGGAGGTTGACGACGGCGGGCCGATCGCCACCTCCTTCCCGATCTTCGAGGGCTTGATGAGCGCGCTGGGCGCGCAGATCGAAAGGGCCGACACATGAGCTTTGCCATCGCGATCGACGGGCCTGCGGCGGCCGGAAAGGGCACGATCTCGAAGGCCGTGGCCGCGCATTACGGCTTCGCGCATCTCGACACCGGGCTGCTTTATCGCGCGGTCGGTGCGAAGGTCAGGGACGGGGCCGACCCCGTGGAGGCGGCGAAGGCGCTTGTCGCGGAGGATCTGGACGCGGCGGGCCTGCGCACGGCGGAAGTTGCGCAGGCCGCGAGCCGTGTGGCGGTGAACGCCGACGTGCGTGCGGCGCTGGTTGATTTCCAGCGTGCCTTCGCCCGGCGGGCCGGCGGCGCTGTCCTCGACGGGCGCGATATCGGCACGGTGATCTGCCCCGAGGCCGAGGCCAAGCTCTTTGTCACCGCCGCCGCCGAGGTGCGCGCGGCGCGGCGCTACCGCGAGTTGCTGGAGCGCGGCGCGGATGTCACGCTCGAAGAGGTTCTGGCCGATGTGCACGAGCGGGACGCGCGCGATACGGACCGCGCCGAGGCGCCGATGCGCCCGGCGCGGGATGCGGAGGTGATCGACACGAGCACGATGAGTATCGCGGCGGCGATCGCGGCGGCGATCGCGGCGGTGGATGAAAGACGGGGAGACGCAGGATGAGACAATTGGGCAGGAACGGACCGGAGGTGAGCGCGCTTGGCTATGGCGCGATGTCGTTTTCGGATTTCTACGGGGTCACGAGCGAGGCCGAGAGCCACGCCATTCTCGACTTGTGCCGCGCGCGGGGCATCACCCATCTCGACACGGCGAATGTCTATGGCATGGGCCGTTCGGAAGAGGTGATCGGGCGCTACTTCGCCAAGCACCCGGAGGCGCGGGACGAGTTCGTCATCGCCACCAAGGCCGCGATCACGCGGGACGAGGAGGGCAACCGCACTTTCCGGAATGACCGCAAGCACCTGGAGGCCGAGCTCGACAAATCGCTGGAGCGGCTGGGCGTCGAGCAGGTCGCGCTGTTCTACGTGCACCGGCGCGACCCGGAGATGAGCATCGAGGAGGTGACCGAGGGGCTCGCGGAGATCGTCAAGACCGGCAAGGCGGCGGCGTTCGGCTTTTCGGAGATTGCGCCCAGCTCGCTCAGGCGGGCCAACGCGGTGTCGCATGTGGCGGCCGTGCAGAGCGAATACAGCCTGTCCACGCGCAGCCCCGAGATGGGCCTCGTGCAGACCTGCGCGGAGCTGGGCACCGCGCTCGTGGCCTTCAGCCCTGTCGGGCGCTCGCTGCTGACGGATGATCCGCTCAGCCTCGAGGCGGTGGAGGTGCTGGATTTCCTGCGGCCCAACCCGCGTTTCATCGAGCCGAACTACGGCGCGAATATCGCCCGCACGGATGCCTTCCGCGCGCTGGCGAAGGAAATGGGGATCAGTGCGGCGGGGCTGGCCAATGCCTGGCTTCTGGCGCAGGGCGATCACGTGATCCCGATCCCCGGCACGCGGAGCACCGGGCATTTCGGGGAATGCCTCGAGGCGCTGGAGCGGCCCTTGAGCGGCGAGGAACTGGCAGCCGTCGAGGCGGTGCTGCCCATCGGCTGGGCGCACGGGGATCGCTACTCGGACGCGCAATGGATCGGGCCGGAGCGCTATTGCTGATGCGCTGTTTCTGAGGATCGGATTTTCGCGGGGCGAAAATCCGACCGGGTTGAGGGGGACGCTGTCCCCCTCAAACTCCCCCTGGGATATTTCTGGCAAGAAGAAAGGCTGGGGCAGGCTGCTGCGAAAGCGGTGTTGATCGCAGCGAACCGTGGCGGGCGCGCCCATCCACCCGGCTGCAGGGCAGCGGCGGGGCTTGCAATGCAGCGCAAAGCCCAGTATATGCGCGCCTGTCGACAAGGCGGGTCTACCGCCGGGCAGTGAGACGAGCAGGGTCGGAGCCTCCGGCCCTCTTTGTTTTCGAAACCCGGGCCTTCCAAGGAAGGTCCGCTGACCAACGAAACCCTGAAAGACCGGCGGAGACAACCGCGCGGCCAGAAACATGCAAAAGGAAAATGACGCCACATGGCTAACGCAACCATGGAGGAATTCGAAGCCCTCCTTAATGAAAGCTTCGAAATGGACACGCCCGAAGAGGGCTCTGTTGTCAAAGGCAAGGTCATCGCCGTAGAGGCGGGCCAGGCCATCATCGATGTCGGCTACAAGATGGAAGGCCGCGTCGATCTCAAGGAATTCGCAAACCCCGGTGAAGAGCCAGATATCTCCGTCGGAGACGAGGTTGAAGTCTATCTCCGCGCAGCCGAGAACGCGCGCGGCGAAGCTGTCATCAGCCGCGAGATGGCCCGCCGCGAGGAAGCATGGGACCGCCTCGAGAAGGCCTATGCCGACGATGCCCGCGTCGAAGGCGCGATCTTCGGGCGCGTCAAGGGCGGCTTCACAGTCGATCTCGGCGGTGCCGTGGCCTTCCTGCCGGGCAGCCAGGTCGATGTGCGCCCCGTGCGCGACGCCGGCCCGCTCATGGGCCTCAAGCAGCCCTTCCAGATCCTCAAGATGGATCGTCGCCGTGGCAACATCGTCGTGTCGCGCCGCGCGATCCTCGAAGAGAGCCGCGCCGAGCAGCGCGCCGAAGTCATCGGCAACCTCGCCGAAGGCCAGGCGGTTGACGGCGTCGTCAAGAACATCACGGAATACGGCGCCTTCGTCGATCTCGGCGGTGTTGACGGCCTGCTGCACGTCACCGACATGGCATGGCGCCGCGTGAGCCACCCCTCGGAGATCCTCTCGATCGGCGAGACCGTCAAGGTCCAGGTGATCAAGATCAACAAGGAAACCCACCGCATCAGCCTCGGCATGAAGCAGCTGCAGGAAGACCCGTGGGATCTTGTCGCCGCGAAATATGCGCTCGATTCGGTTCATACCGGCCGCGTGACGAATATCACCGACTACGGTGCCTTCGTCGAGCTGGAGCCCGGTGTCGAAGGGCTCGTCCACGTCTCGGAAATGTCCTGGACGAAGAAGAACGTGCATCCCGGCAAGATCGTCTCGACCAGCCAGGAAGTCGAAGTCATGGTTCTCGAGATCGACCAGGCCAAGCGCCGTGTCTCGCTCGGGCTCAAGCAGACCATGCGCAACCCCTGGGAAGTCTTCGCGGAGACGCACCCCGAGGGCACCGAAGTGGAAGGCGAAGTCAAGAACATCACCGAGTTCGGCCTCTTCATCGGCCTCGAGGGCGATATCGACGGCATGGTTCACCTCAGCGACATCAGCTGGGACGAGCGCGGCGAAGACGCGATCCAGAACTATCGCAAGGGCGATGTCGTCCAGGCGGTGGTTTCGGAAGTCGATGTCGAGAAGGAGCGTATCTCGCTCTCGATCAAGGCGCTCGGCGGTGACAAGTTCGCCGATGCCGTGGGCGGCGTGAAGCGCGGCTCGATCATCACTGTCGAGGTCACCTCGATCGAGGATGGCGGCATCGAGGTGGAATATGAAGGCATGAAGAGCTTCATCCGCCGCAGCGACCTCAGCCGTGACCGTGCCGAGCAGCGCCCTGAGCGTTTCTCCGTCGGCGACAAGGTCGATGTGCGCGTCACCAACATCGACAGCAAGACCCGTCGTCTCGGCCTTTCGATCAAGGCGCGCGAGATCGCCGAAGAGAAGGAAGCCGTACAGCAGTATGGCTCGTCCGACAGCGGCGCATCGCTGGGCGACATTCTCGGCGCGGCGCTCAAGAGCGACGACGACTGAGCCTGTCTTCCGCTGGTTTGACGTGAAGGCGGCCCCGGAGATTTCCGGGGCCGTTTTTCATTGGGATGCGCTCGGGTGAGCTGGCCGGTTCCGGGGTGCCCCGCCTTGGCGGAAAGCGCAGCCCAGACCGCTGCGTGCAGGTATCTGGCGATGCGAATTCGGCCCGGCGAATCACGGATGCGTGAGTGCGCCCTGGGTGTCTGACTGTGTTTATGCTGCTGCACCGCAGCGCGACGCAGCGGCGCAAACAGGCGGATTCCCTCGCAAGCGCCCTGATTTTCAAACGAATATTCCGCGCTGCGGCGGGCTTGGGTGTTTGCGCTCGGCCATTTTCTAACTATAGTCCCGAGGAAACGATAAATAAAAACCAGATTTCTGCCTGG
>JAWLEL010000255.1:0-4269 GCA_041686165.1 Lentibacter sp. | reverse complement strand
CCGTCGCAGGCGCGCGACCGGTGGGACGGAGCTGTTGGAAGTCGGTCTTGGCGGCATGCCTTCGTTTTCGGCCGCCTGGATCGGGAAGTCCTGCGGGACTGCCGGGGGAGTGCGACGGGTCATCGCGGCGACAACTCGTGCAAGGCTGCGGCGGCGAGCGCATGTTCCTTCCGGTGGTAATCACCGCGAAACTTGCCATCGAACTTCACCTCCCAGATGCCGCTTCTTTCGCGCACCTGAACCCCGGCTTGTGGCGCTGGCCGGTGCATGGGAAGAGTCTTTTCTCCTCCGCGTCTTGGCGTCACGGGGTGCTTGTCGATCATTTCTGTCTCCTTCGGTTTCGGCGCGCGCGCGTCTCCAAGGAGCATCACGGCGCGGATGTCGTCTTTCGCTTGGGCGTCGGTTTCGCGGTGGTCGTGTTCATGCCTGGCCATGCGCATAGGTTCGATGACCCGCGGGCCATGTAGGCGGTCAGGGGCTGCAAGACCCGTTCATGGGCCTGTATCCGCCCTTCAAGAGCCGCATCGGCTTTTGTCCGATCAGCAAACGGTGCCGCGGATTCCGATCAGTTCGGATCAACCTTCGTTGACGCCAAACCGGCAACTCCCGTGCCCGAGGGGCACGCGGGTCTGCATCCATTCCTGCGGTCCGCGATCTTCCCATCCCGTGTCATCGGACGGCAATGACCGGCCCTCTCTCGATTTCCGCGCCCGGAGCGTTGCCGGGCACGGGTGTCGGACGGAATGACGCGCCTTGAACCATCAGGTCACTGGTCCTGTCGGGCTGGCTCTCAGAGATCCAGTTCCTTCAGGCAGGCCTGCGCGATGTCTCGGTCCGGGTCATCGGATCCCGGCATCGTCGCCCAGCCGACATCCATGAGCGCGTCGCGCTTCTGGTAGGTCGAGGCGGCCCGTATGGTCGCCAGCTTGTCCGCCCGCGCCGGGTCCGAGCGGGCCATGTCGAGGCAGACGGGGACCATGGAGACGACCATATCATCGTGGGACATCGCCATCGCCCTGTCATTCGCGGTGTCGGCAGTTACCCAGCCGCCCCATGTGAACCCAACGACAGCGACGAAAATCGCGCCGATCAGCGCGCCATAGATGCCGGGTTTGAGCCATTCGCTAGTAGTCATGTCTTGTCCTCCTGCGGAGAAAGCGCCGCTACGCTGTGATTGTTCGTTTCGGTCGTGGCCTGATCCCGGCGCAGCGCCTCTTTCAGGTCGTTCTCGGTTGTCGCCCGCAGGTCAGGTTGTCCCGCATGAGCACCGGTGCCGCGCACCGTCAGGTATGTCGCTGTCCGCCTGTAGGCCTGAAAGCCCAACCCCTGGAGGAACTCCTCTTCGACAAGAACTTCATAGTCTCCCGCAGGCAGCTCTCCGAGGTATCCCGACAAGGTGAACGGGTTCGAGAATGTCACCGTCGATCTGGTTGGCCGCATGTTCATTTCTGGCCTCCCCTGTTTGCAGATCCCTCGTCCATCACGGCTTAAGACCCCTCGGGGTGCGGGCCTGCCCAGTCGAACGATTTCTCTTCTTGTACCCGATGATCATTCGCCACGCGCTGACACAGGTTAGTTCCGAAAGCCGCGCCGCGTGAAAATACCCTGGCGGCTGTCGTCAGCACTGACCTGTGTAAGGGCGCGGGGAGCGACCTGCGCATAGTCTCGGGCAAACGGGGACGATCTGCGTTCCTGTAACCCAGGAAAGGATTGGCGATGGCCGACCCCAATGTTCTCAACCCCCGCCCCGCCGAGTTCGAGCGGTTTCTTTACGCCTCGGTCGGCGAAGACCGGAACGGAGCTGTCGTGACGGTTCTCTCCACGCTTGCGCGGCTCGGTCTCGATCCCTGGACCGAAACCGCCGAACTGGTCACGCTGGGGCGCGACGCCGCCCGATCACGGCTCGAGACATTGCTTGCCCGGTTTCGGGACGTTCCCGCGCTCGCCAGCGAACACGGCAGGGTCGCACGAGACCTGAGCCAGTTGCTTCCCGAAAGCACACCGTCACATGCGTTGAAGCGAGCAGGGTCGACCGTCACCGACGGCCGCCCAGGCGCAAGCGCAGCGATCTGGGCAGTGCTCGCGATCTTCTTTCTGCTGTTTCAGATATTCATGGTTGGCGGACCGGGGGCAGGCGAATGACCGTTTCCACTCAGACCGCCGCGATACCGGCCCATGCGGCCCACAAGGCCGGGACAGTGTCACCAAGCCAGCGGGACATCCTCTGGGACTTGGAGGAAAAATTCTGGACCAGTGGCACGGACAATGCATTGGCGACGACAATGGCCAACGCCGTCATGATCTTTCCCTATCCGCCCGGCATCCTCCAGGGTGACCAGATCTGGACCCATCTTCGGCAGAGAACCGGCTGGCGCTCCGTCGTCATGGCCGAACGGCGTGTCATGCGCTGCGGTGACATCGCCATTCTCACCTACCGGGCCTCGGCAGAAAAACCCGATGTGCCGATCTTCAAGGCGCTCTGCGCCTCAACCTATCTTGGCGATGACGACAAATGGCTGCGGATTTCACACCAGCAGACCGCGGTGACGTGAAAGGCGCTCAAACGATTGCGCTGCCGCAGGCACCGTGACTAAAGCGTTCCGCCCAAACTGAGACAGCAGATAAAGGCGGGGCGCGTGCTCCGTTCGATCCTTGCACTGCGCCTCGCCAAAAGCAGCGCTGCAGGTTTTTGGCGGGACGCCCTAACCTGCGTAAGTGCGGCGGGGCGTTGAAAATGGCCAGGTGAGACGTGCCCACCGAACATGTGGTGGCGCAGTTTTCCGAGTGCTCGAGAAGTGTGCGGGCGCGCCGAGCCCCGAAAGGGCCGGCATGTCGGCACGCTTCTTATTTCTTGTAAAGACCACGAAAGGACAATCCCATGCTGCTCAACATGAAACTGCCATCGCTCAAGATAATTTCCGTCAGGGATGCGTGCAACGCTGCACTGCCAGGCCTGAAAAAGAACGAAGCAATGAAACACTACGCGGCCGCCGAGGAAGCGCGTGGGGCCATGAAAGAGGCTGAGTCAAACAGGGAACTCGATGCGGCGACCCAGGCCCTCCTGTGAGCTTCGGCGCTTGACATGATCACAGGGGTCGCCTGCCCGGAAAGGCAGGCCGCCGCTCATTTCAGAAGCGGCCCTGTCTGGTCCAGATAGGCCGGATCGAACTCGGCCAGCTCCGCCAGCCCTTCATAGTCGTGAACCGTCACATGTCCGTCCCGAAAGGTCACCAGCCCTTTCTCGCGAAGCTGCCGCAGAACGCGGTTCACGTGGACCGCGCTCAATCCCAGGGTATCGGCGAGGTGATACTGCGTCAGCGGGCAGTCGAAGCCGACCTTGCTGCCCATTCCCACCAGCGCGAGTCTCGACCCGAGCTCCAGCAGGAAATGCCCCATGCGCGCGAGCGCATCACGCCGGCCGATCCCGACGAGATGCTCCACGACCATCGCCTCGTCCCTTGACGCCGCCCAGAGAATTGCCGTCGCCAGACGCGGTGTCTGTTCGAAGGCCTCAAGCAGGTCGCTCGTCAGCACTTCGGCCGCCTCGATATCCACGATGGGCTCGAAACTGTGGTCCGAGGTGCGCAAGAGAACGCTCCGCAACCCGAGGAAATCCCCCGGAATCTGGAAATCGACGATCTGCCGCGTCCCGTCGGCCTGGAGCTTGTAGGACGAGACCCAGCCCGCTGACAGAATATACGCGGCCTGAGCGGACTGCCCCTGATGCACCATGTCACGCCCGGCGACGAAGGATCGGCGCCGCTGGTGCAGCCGTTCGAGCACGGCCAGCTCAACCTCGGACAGGGCCACGAAAGCCGAAAGCTTGCGGGTCAGAGGGCTATGCTCGATCGGTGTCATTGGGCCTCCAGACGCCTCGCGATCCAAGAGCGAAAACCGATGTCGATGCTGCTCTGGATCAGTCCAGCATAGGGCATTTCCTGTCATAAGTAAGGACGGTTCTGAACCTTACCATCTTGGTTCACGATGCAAGGAAGGAAACTCCGATGTCCACCGCAAGCGAACCATCAGGCCAGGCCGCCCTATCCATCTGCGAAGCGCTCCTGCTTGCCATGAATGATGGTGGCGTCTTGTCCGAAAACGAAATCGTTGGCGTTCTTCGCGATGCCGCGGCGACCCATCAGAATGCCGTCGGAACCGCACTCGAACCGGAAAAGCACCAGGCCGTGGCAGATTTGATCAATGCGATCATCGCCGGCGGGAACTCGGTTCGAAGACCGTAAAACTTCAAGGCAGCGGGGCCAGCCCGTA
>JAWLEL010000254.1:0-4272 GCA_041686165.1 Lentibacter sp. | reverse complement strand
CGACCCCGGGCATCCGCCCGCGAAACGCGGTATAAAGCTCTGCTGCCTCGCGCGAGCCGCCCGTGCTGAGAATGTTCTCCTCCAGCGATCGCGCCAGCTCCACATCGAAGGGATCGCCCTTCTCCTCGAAGGCCGCGAAGGCATCGGCATCCATCACTTCCGACCACATGTAGGAGTAATACCCGCTGGAATAGCCATCTCCTGCAAAAACGTGGGCGAAATGGGGGGTTGCATGCCGCATCGTGATCGCCCTCGGCATGCCCATCTGCGCCAATACCTCTTGCTGCCGTGCCATGGGATCGGTCGGCGCCTTCCCGTCATGAAAGTCGAGATCGACCATCGCCGAGGCCACGTATTCCACCGTCTGAAAGCCCATGTCGAATGTCGCCGCCCCCAGCACCTTGTCCAGAAGCGTCTTCGGCATCGGCGCGCCCGTGTCCACATGCGTGGCGAACTGCGCCAGCACCTCGGGCACTTCCAGCCAATGCTCGAAGAGCTGGCTCGGAAGCTCCACGAAATCACGCGCGACGGATGTGCCTGAAATGCTCTCGTAGGTCACGTCCGAAAGCATCTGGTGCAGCGCATGACCGAACTCGTGAAAGAGCGTGCGCGCATCGTCATAGCTCAGAAGCGCCGGATCGCCCTTGGCGAAATTGCACACGTTGATGACGATCGGGCGTTGCACCTCGGGGACCTTCGCCTGCGCACGCATCGCTGAACACCAAGCGCCCGAGCGCTTGCCGCCCCGCGCGAAATAGTCCCCGATGAAAACGGCCATGTGCTCGCCCTCGCGCGTCACTTCCCAAGCACGGCAATCGGCGTGGTAAAGCGGCACGTCCAGCGGCTTGAACTCCAGTCCGAAGAGCCGCCCCGCGCAGTCGAACGCGGCCTCGATCATCCGATCGAGTTGAAAATAGGGCTTCACCTCCGCCTCATCGAGATCATGCTCCGCCTTGCGCCGTTTCGCCGCGTAATATCGCCAATCCCAAGGCTCCAGCGCCGCGTTCACACCATCCGCGCGCATCATCTCCTCAAGCACATCCGCATCTGCGTCCGCCTGCGCTTTCGCAGGCCCCCAGACCTCGGTCAGGAGCTGGCGCACGGCGGCAGGGCTGCCCGCCATCTCCGTTTCAAGTTTGTAAGCGGCGAAACTCTCGTAACCCAAAAGCTGCGCCCGCTCCTCGCGCAGGCCAAGGATCTCCGCACAGATCGCCCGGTTGTCCGTCTCGCCGCCATTCGCACCGCGAGAGACCCATGCATGAAAAGCCTTTCGCCGCAGGTCTCGCCGCGGCGAGAATTGCAGGAACGGCACGATCAGCGAGCGCGACAAAGTCACCACCGGACCGTCAGCGCCCTTCTCTTCGCCGACCGCGCGCGCCGTGTCGATCACGAATTGCGGCAACCCCTCCAGATCATCCTCGCCCAGCTCCATGAACCAACCGCGCTCGTCTGCCAGCACGTTCTGTGTAAAGCCCGTGCCGAGCTCCGCGAGGCGCGATTTGATCTCGCTCATCCGCTCGGCGGCCTCTCCCTCGAGCGCCGCGCCCGCACGCAGAAAACCGCGCCGCGTGAGCATCAGGACGCGCTGCTGCTCTTGCGTCAGTTCAAGACGATCACGCGCCTCCCAGACAGCTTCGACCCGCTCGAAGAGCGCCTTGTTGGAGGTGATCCGCGCGAAATGCTGCGCCAGCTGGGGCGAAAACTCCCGCTGAAGCGCCTCGCGCGCCGGGTTGCTGTCCGCGCCCGCCACCGTGAAAAAGACCGATAGCACCTTGTCGAGCGCGCGGCCCGCGCTTTCCAGCGCTCCGATCACGGTATCGAAATCTGCCGCGCGCTCATCATGCGTGATCGCATCGATTTCCGCATCGTGCTCCGCCAGGGCTGTCGCGAGTGCCGGGGCGAAGTCCCCATCCTCGATCCTGTCAAACGGCGCCATACCGAAGGGTGTGTCCCAATCTTCGAGCAGTGGGTTCGTCATGCTTCCTGTCCTTTTGTCTGGGGATCGCCACAGACGGGGCAATCTTTCCGCCTTTGCAGTCCGATCTTGCGGCTTTCGCCGTAAAGCCCGTCATAAATCAGCATCTCGCCGCGCGTCGCCTGTCCGGCTCCGGTGATGAGTTTCACCGCCTCAAGCGCCATCATCGAGCCGATCACGCCGGGCAGCGGCCCGACAACGCCCGCCTCGGCACAGGACGGCGCCAGCCCCGGCGCTGGCGCCTCGGGAAAGACACACTCATAGCACGGCCCGCCGCGTGCGGGGTCGAAGACCGAAAGTTGGCCCTCCCATTGTGCCAGTGCTCCCGAGACAAGCGGCTTGCCCAGCTTCGCAGCCACGCGATTGCTCAGGTAGCGCGTGTCGAAATTGTCCGTGCCGTCGATGATGATGTCATATTCATCAAAGAGCGCCTCGGCGATCTCATCGTCCAGCCTGCGATGGTAGGGTTTCACCTCGACATAGGGGTTCACGGCCCTCATCGCCGCCTCGGCGGATTGGACTTTCGGTTCGCCGATCATTTCATCGCGATGAATCACTTGCCGCTGCATATTGCTGTTGTCGACCCTGTCGTCGTCGATGACGCCGATCTGCCCGACACCCGCCGCCGCAAGGTAGAGCATCACCGGCGAGCCTAGGCCACCCGCCCCGATCACGAGAACTTTCGCCTGTTTGAGCTTCTTCTGGCCCGGCCCGCCGAGTTCTCGCAACACGATGTGCCGCGCATAACGCTCCAGTTCGGTCTCGCCGAACGCCGCGCCACTGGCTACGGCCGCATCCTGCCCGGCGTCACCCGCCTGGGCCCTTGCCCGCAGATGTTTCAGGACGAAGACATAGGCAACGACAAGCAGGACCACCCCACCCAGAATTGCCAGTGGCGCGGGCTCGCCCCCGGGCCGCAACAGCTCCAACCCGAGCCCGATCGCGAAGACCACACCGATGCTCAGCCATTGCCTCGCAGGCGGCCAGCCGAATCGTCGCCCCAGTGCCAGGATCAACAGTGAAAGGCCAAGAACCAGCAGCATGTCAGTCGCGCCCCGTCGAGCCGAAGCCCCCGGCCCCGCGCGCCGTCTCGCCCAGCGCCTCGGCCAGTTCGAAACTGGCCTGCACAACCGGCGCAACGATCATCTGGGCAATGCGCGCGCCGTGGCGTATGGCGAAGGGCGCATCACCCGCGTTCATGACGATCACGCCCAGCGGCCCGCGATAATCCGCGTCGATCGTTCCGGGGCTGTTGGGCAGGGTTATGCCATGCTTGAGGGCAAGCCCCGAGCGCGGCCTGAGCTGCACTTCATAGCCTTGCGGAATCTCCAGCCGAAGCCCCGTCGGCACAAGCGCCCGCGCCCCCGGCGCGAGCACGATCTCCCCACGGTCGGGCAGGTTCGCACGAAGGTCCGCGCCCGCCGCGCCCGCGCTCTCGTAGGACGGCAGCGCGAGCGCAGGGTCCGCGCCCTCTTCCCGGATGACTTTTACAATGACCACGTCCAGCCCTTCTTCTTGGCAAAACTACCCAAATCCTAGGCAAGAGCCTGGGCGATCCGGTCCGCCAGCTTGCGCGCAACCTCGGATTTGCCCATGCGCGGCCAGTCTTCCACGCCAGCCTCAGAGATGAGATGGACGGCATTCTCCCCGCCGCCCATGATCCCCGTCTCGGGACTCACATCATTGGCCAGGATCCAGTCACAGCCCTTGCGCTGGCGCTTGGCGGTGGCGTTGTCGATCACATCGTCGGTCTCGGCCGCAAAGCCGACGACGAGTTCTGGCCGCCCTGTCTTCATCGCGCTCACCCGCGCCAGTATGTCGGGATTCTCGGCAAATTCCAGCACAGGCAGCGCCCCGGCCTGCTTCTTGATCTTCGAGTCGCTTTCGCGCTTCACGCGCCAGTCGGCCACGGCAGCGGCAAAGACGCCTACATCAACGGGCAAAGAGCTCTCGACCGCCTCGAGCATCTCAGCCGCGCTTTGCACGGCGATCACGTCAACGCCTTCGGGCGGCGGCGTATCCGCTGGCCCCGTGACGAAAACGACCTCCGCGCCAAGGGATGCAAGCGCCGCGGCGATCGCGGTGCCCTGCGCCCCCGAGGAGCGGTTGGCAATGTAGCGCACCGGGTCGATCGGCTCATGGGTCGGCCCCGATGTCACGAGGATGCGCTTTCCCTTGAGCGGCCCATCCGAGAGCGCGGCCTGAACCGCCTCGACGATCTCGCCCGGCTCGGCCATCCGGCCCGGTCCGAACTCGCCACAGGCCATGTCGCCCTCATCGGGGCCGACCACGCGGAT
>JAWLEL010000253.1:0-4275 GCA_041686165.1 Lentibacter sp. | reverse complement strand
CTCCACCCGGTCGAGGTTGTTGGCGTAGGTGATCTCGGCCGAGACCAGGTTGCCGAGCGCCGTGCCGTTGCGCTGGACGCTGCCGTTGAAGCTGCCGAAGCGCCTGAGCGCGGGCTCGGTCAGCGTGCCGGCCTGGCTGGTGGCGCTCTTGTCCTCGCCCTGCGCGATCACGCCGACGGTCGCGGTGACGAGTGTCAATCCCGGAGCGAAATGGGTCAGTGAACCGGTGGAATAATCCCCAGCGGGCGGGATCTGGCATGCGCCTTGGCGCGTGCGCTCCCAAGTAGCTGGCGCGCGTCAAGGCGCACTGGCCGAAGGCCAGTCCAAGTTGATCTGGTCGGGTTCGGATCAGGCTTTTGTCTTGCGGCTCTGTCGGAGCCGGAAGCTTTCGCCGTTCATCTCGAGGATGTGCACGTGGTGGGTCAGCCGGTCGAGGATGGCGCCGGTGAGGCGCTCTGAGCCGAAGACCTCGGTCCATTCGTCGAAGGGCAGGTTCGAGGTGATGATGATCGAGCCGCGCTCGTAGCGCTGAGAGATGACCTCGAAGAGCAGTTCGGCGCCGGTCTTTGACAGCGGCACGAAGCCGAGTTCGTCGATGATCAGCAGGTCCTGGCTGGCGAGGGTTTTCTGGAGGCGCTGCAAGCGGCGCTCGTCGACGGCCTCGACGAGTTCGTGCACCAGGGCGGCGGCGGTCGTGAAGCGCACCTTCAGACCCTTCTGGCAGGCTGCCAGCCCGAGGCCGAGGGCAATGTGGGTCTTTCCGGTACCGCTCGGTCCCAGGGCGATGACGTTCTCTCGCCGATCGACAAACTCGCAGCGGGCCAATTCCATGGTCAGCGCCTTGTTGAGCGAGGGGATCGCCTTGAAGTCGAAGCTGTCCAGGCTCTTGGTGGCCGGGAACTTCGCGGCCTTGATGCGGCGCTCAATCATCCGGCGTTCGCGTTCGATCAGTTCCAGCTCGCAGAGCCGCAGCAGATATTGCGCGTGATCCTTGCCCTCGGCCGCACATTGCCGGGCGAGTTTGGCGTATTCGCTGTTGAAGGTCGGCAGGCGGAGCTTCTTGAGGTGGTGCTGCAGAAGCACCTGCGGGGTATCTGTCATGCAACCGTCCCCGGCATCAGGCTCATGTAGCTGTCCGGCTTCGTGGTCTCGACCCGGGCCCTTGGAAGATAGGGATAAATGTCGAGATCGAGCCGCGGCGGGCGTCGTTCAATGCGGCACAGCACCAAGTGCTTGACCGCATCGTAGCCGATCGCCCCGAGATCGAGTGCCTGGCGCACGGCGCCATGGACATGGGTCATCTCGAAGGTCTCCAGCAGGCGCAGCACCTGGACATACTCACGCTTGCCTTTCTTTCCCATCCGCGCTTCCAGCAGCCGATGCAGGGTGGCGAACTCGTCCGGCAGGTCCCAACCCTGCAAAGGTGCAGCCTGGTCGAGAGCCCCGACCTTCTGCTCAAGCAGCGGCAGAAAGTGCATCGGATCGAAGACCATGTCGGCCTTCTCGTAGGATCGACGGTGCCGCGCGATCACTTCCGCACCGCAGCCGATAACGACCTCATCGACATAACCGCGGATCTGCACCTCGCGGTGGGCGAAGGCGACCGGTACCGAGTAATCGTTGCAGCGATAGCGCACCATGGAGATCGACGTCGCCCGGGTGCTGACCTTCTCGCAGGCCTCAAAGGGCACCGCGGGCAACGACATCAGAGCATCGAGATCCCGCATGAGCCGCTCGCCGATCGTCTCCCCGTGCCCGCGCAGGACCGCATCCTGACGCTTTAGACACTGTTTCTCGAGCCAGGTGTTCAGCGCCTCGAAGCCCTCGAAGCGCGGCATCGGCACCATGTAGTTGCGCCGGCCGAAGCCGATCACGCCCTCCACGTTGCCCTTGTCATTGCCCTTGCCGGGGCGACCGAACCGGTCTTCGAACAAGTAATGCGACTGCAACTCCGAGAAGGCCCGGGTGCGCTTGCGGGTCCCGTCGCCGAGGATCTTCGCCACCGCGATGGAGGTGTTGTCGTAAAGGATCGACGCCGGCACGCCGCCGAAAAACGCGAAGGCCGCAACATGCCCGTCGCAAAAGGCCTCGGTCGTCTCGGCCGGGTATGTCTTGACAAAAAGCGCGTCCGAATGCGGCAAGGACATCGCGAAGTAATGCAGCTTGCGTTTAACCCCGCCGATTACGCCAACCGCCTCTCCGAAATCGACTTGCGCTTGCCCCGGCGGATGCGACAGCGGCACGAACACCTCGCGCGACCGCCGTTTCTTCTCCCGCACGTAATCGGTGACGATGGTGATGCCGCCGGTGAACCCGTGCTCATCCCGAAGCCGCTCGAAGATCCGCTTCGCCGTGTGCCGCTGCTTCTTCAGCTGGACTTTGTCGTCCTCCAGGATCTGGTCGATGACCGGAATGAACGGATCGAGCTTCGGACGAGGCGGCGGCTTCGATCGCCGATAACCCGGTGGCACCGAGTGCTCCAGAATCTTCGAAACCGTCTTCCGGTCGATCCCGAACTTCCGCGCCGCTTCGCTCTTGCTCATCCCCTCGACGTGGCATGCACGTCGCACACGGTTGTACAGTTCCACAGAATACATCTCCCGCCCTCAGCTGGTTCGCCTCGGGCCCAAGATGCGGACTTTTACTCCGCGACGGTCAGACCGCCCGACCGTTTCCGCTGTCCATTTTGTCTCCGGGATTCACAGACGCACCCGGCCGAGCGGCGTGACGCTGCGGCCCTATCACGTCACCCCCGCAGCACGAGCAGCGCCATCGGTCTGGCCCAGTTCGCGTCCGGGCCATTGGATACGCTCGTCTCCACCGCAGCGCGGGCAAGAGGCCGCCGGGCCGCCCGCGTCAGCACCGCCATCGATCTCCAGCATCGGTTCGGCACGCTCTCTCGCCTCGGCCACCACCCCCTCGGCCTCGCGCAGTTCCTGCGGTGTCAGACGGGCGAGCAAGCAGCCGAGCTCGGCCGGATCGAAGCGGGGCATGTCAGGTCTTCAGAGCGGTCTCTGGCCTCTGCGACGACCCTGCTGGCGCCGAGGAGCGAAGGTGGAACAAAACCGTTGTCTCACACCGCCAAGACGGCGGTGGAGATGCATTGCTCGGCGGGCGGATGGCGGATATGCCAAGCCAGCGCAGCATGGAAGATCCTGCGTGCCGCTGTTGCAGCGCAAGGAAGCACACGATGAAGACGACGGACAAGGTGATCATCACCTGCGCGGTGACCGGATCGATCCACACACCGACGATGTCGGAGCACCTTCCGATCACACCCGAAGAGATCGCGCAGGACGCCGTCGAGGCGGCGAAGGCCGGGGCCGCCATGCTCCACCTGCATGCACGCGTGCCCGAAACGGGCCAACCGACGCAGGACCCCGCGATGTTCCGCCGCTTCGTTCCCGCGATCAAGGAACGGTGCGACGCCATCGTCAACATCACCACCGGCGCGGGCCTCGGCATGACGATGGATCAGCGTCTCGCGGCTGCGGCCGATCTCAGGCCCGAAGTCTGCTCGATGAACATGGGATCGCTGAACTTCGACATCTCGGGCGCCGCGGGCAGGATTGCCGACTTCCGCCACGATTGGGAACGCCCCTACCTCGAGATGACACGCGACTTCATCCTCTCCAACACCTTTGCGCAGATCGAAACTGCGATGAAGCGCCTCGGCGACGACGGCGGCGCACGGTTCGAATTCGAATGTTATGACATCGGCCATCTCTACAACCTGGCGCATTTCGTCGACCGCGGCGCGGTCGAGCCGCCCTTCTTCGTCCAGGGCATATTCGGCATCCTCGGCGGCCAGGGGCCGGATCTGGAAAATCTCCTCCACTTCAAGGCGACTGCGGACCGGTTGTTAGGAGAGGACTACATACTCTCGGTTCTCGGCGCAGGCCGTCACCAGATGCGCTTCGTGACACAAAGCGCGCTTTTGGGCGGCCATGTGCGCGTCGGACTCGAAGACAGCCTCTATTCGGGGAAGGGCGTGATGGCGAAAAGCAATGCAGAGCAGGTGCGCAAGATCACCCGTATTCTTGACGAACTCTCGCTTACGCCCGCAACGCCCGACGAAGCACGCGACATACTCCAGACGAAAGGACCGAAAGAGACGGCATTCTGATGTCTGGAGCGACGCGATCCGGATTACGGTGGGTCGTGTCGCGGCGCCCTAGAACCGGTGGCGCTGCGCCGCTCACTGTTCGCCAGAGCGATGGCGACCAGCATCCGTGGCTTCCGCGCACGGATCCGGGCAAGCCAGGATCCTGCGGG
>JAWLEL010000252.1:0-4275 GCA_041686165.1 Lentibacter sp. | reverse complement strand
TATCGACAAAAAATGACCGGAATATGGCCGACGCGGCTCAGCCGATCGCGTGCAGGTAATCCGCGAATTTTCTCTTCGCCTCGAACCAGGGAAAGGCATGATAAGGGTCGGGCTCGCGCCAGCCCGCGCCGTAGTTCACGGCCAGCATGGCCTCCGGCTCGGCCGGAACGGGCAAGCCCGTGACCGCACAGCTTCGTGTCGGGAAGACCTGCCCCACCTCAAGCTCTCCGAATGTATGCGGAAAAACGAATACCCGGCCCGCAGCGTCCAACCAGACCGGGAAGAGATCAACCCTAACGACACCGCCACCGTCAAGTTTCATCATGCCGGTGTCGATCTGGTAGCTCGTCTCGGCCAAGCCTTCGGACATGAGCCTCTGGTTGAGCGCGCGCCATTCCCTGGCCGCCTCCGCAGGGGTCTGCGCATCCAGCCTGTAGGCCAGGTCGATATCGTCGTCATGGTCGATGAGCCTCCCGTCGCGCACGACGCCCAGAAGCGTGCCGGAGTTGAGAAACACCCGGTCCTCTCCCGCGGTGATCTGCCCGATAAGGCCTTTCACATGCGCCCAGACCTGGCCATGGTCCATGGACCGGAACGTCTGCGCCCCGAAACTGTGCGTCACGATGGCATCGCCTCCGAGGTGCTCGGCCAGCCTCGCCTCGAACGCCTCGAACTCGGCCAGCTCCCCCGCCCGCTTGCGCATGGTTCTGAGCCGCGTGAGAAACTTGCGCGTGCGCTTCGGCCTGATCCGGCAGCCCGCACAAACCATGATCATCGCCTCGATCGTGCTTGGTTTCTTCTTCTCCGCACCGAAGGAGACAAGCTCTTCGAGCAGCGCGTGGCCTTCCTTGGCCGAAATGCTCTGCGCTGAAAGGTTTTCCTCGGCCAGCGCGTGAATCTGCCTCACGCGGGCGCGCATCTGCCATGGTTTCATCGGAGGTGCCATCGTCGCTGCTCACTTTTCCGAGCAGCCTACTGCGGCGTGCACTCCCGGACAAGCGCGCCAGAAAAAAGGGGCGCCCCGAGGGACGCCCCTTTCCGAATAAGGTCTCCGAGGTCACTCGGCGGCGGCGTTGTCCACATCGACGCTCACACCCGGGCCCATTGTCGAGCTGAGCGAGATCTTCTTCATGTAGGAGCCCTTGGCGCCGGAGGGTTTCGCCCGTGACACGGCCGTCACGAAGGCGCGCACATTCTCGACGAGTTTCGCCTCGTCGAAGGAGATCTTGCCGACACCGGCATGAACCACCCCGGCCTTCTCGGCCTTGAACTGAACTTCACCGCCCTTGGCCGCTTTCACGGCGTCGGCCACATCCATCGTCACCGTGCCGACCTTGGGGTTCGGCATCAGGTTGCGCGGCCCGAGCACCTTGCCCAGACGGCCGACGATCGGCATCATGTCGGGCGTGGCGATGCAGCGGTCGAAGTTGATTTCGCCGCCTTGCACGGTTTCCATCAGGTCTTCCGCGCCGACGATATCCGCGCCCGCTTCCTTGGCTTCTTCCGCTTTCGGCCCACGGGCGAAAACGGCAACGCGCACGTCCTTGCCCGTTCCGTTCGGCAGGCCGACAACGCCGCGGACCATTTGGTCGGCGTGGCGCGGATCGACACCGAGGTTCACGGCGATTTCGAGCGATTCGTCGAATTTCGCATTGGAGTTCGACTTGATCAGGTTCACGGCGTCTTCAACCGTCAGGTTGGCCTTGTCGGCGAAAGCTTCGCGTGCGGCCTTGGTGCGTTTTCCGAGTTTTGCCATCTTACTTCACCTCGATGCCCATGGAGCGTGCCGAACCGACGATGATCTTCATCGCGGCTTCCACGTCGTTTGCGTTGAGGTCTTTCCACTTGGCCTCGGCGATTTCACGAACCTGCTTGGGCGAAACGCTCGCGATCGTTTCGCGCCCGGGCGTGCTCGAGCCCGACTTCAGCTTGGCCGCTTTCCTCAGGTAGTAAGACGCCGGCGGCGTCTTGATGTCCATCGTGAAGGACTTGTCCTGATAATAGGTGATCACCGTCGGGCATGGCGCACCTTGCTCCATGTCCTGGGTCTTGGCGTTGAACGCCTTGCAGAATTCCATGATGTTGATACCGCGCTGACCCAGCGCCGGCCCGACGGGCGGGCTCGGGTTGGCTTGTCCGGCGGGCACTTGCAGCTTCATAGTGCCTACGAGTTTCTTGGCCATTGGCCTTCTCCTTTTTTCCGGCCCCGGGGCGCGTCCCCGAAGCGATCTTGGATGTGGTCAGGTCCGGATCACGCGTGACCCTCGCCTCCCACATGGGATGCCGCCTTGAGCGGCGACAGGTGCCTTTAGCTGTCTCCGCCCCGTATTGCAAGGGGTGATGCGCCGATCAGCCCTGCTTGTTCACCTGGGTGAATTCCAGCTCGACAGGCGTTTCGCGGCCAAAGATCGAGACCGTCACCTTCAGGCGCTGGTTGTCGTCGTCCACTTCCTCGACCATCCCGTCGAAGTCCTCGAACGGCCCTTCGTTGACCTTGACCTTCTCGCCGACCTCGAAGCTGATCTCGAGGCGCGGCGCCTCGGCGCCCTCCTCGACACGGCCGAGGATGCCCTGAACCTCGGCATCACGCATCGGCATGGGCCGCCCCTGCGGGCCGAGAAAGCCGGTAACGCGGTTGATCGAGTTGATGAGGTGATAGCCCTTGTCCGACATTTCCATGTGCACCAGAACATAGCCCGGCATGAAGCGGCGCTCGGCGGTCACCTTCTTGCCGCGGCGCACCTCGATCACCTCCTCGGTCGGCACCAGGACCTCGTCGATCTCCTCCTCGAGCCCCTGCTCGGCCACCTGTTGCCTGATCTGCTCGGCGATCTTCTTTTCGAAATTCGAAAGAACGCTAACCGAATACCACCGTTTCGCCATGATGTGCCGTTCCTCATCTCGCCCGCGCAGGGCCGGTCTCAATAAATCCGTCATCAGCTTCGAGCCGTCTCGATTCGAAAGTCATGATGTCGGGGATTGCTTCGCGGCATACCTTGCGCGCCTGTCGGTTTCAAGCGGTTTCAGCCATGAAACCGGCAAAGAAAAGGCCCCGCGCTCGCGAGGCCCCTGGCAGATTGCTGCAACCGGCCTCAGCCGAAGACGTTCAGAACGACCTGAAGACCGTTGCGAATAGCCATGTCGACCAATGCGAAAAACACTGCCGTCAGCGCCGCCATGATGAAAACCATGACCGTGGTCAGCAGCACTTCCCGGCGCGTCGGCCAGACCACCTTGGCGATCTCGGCGCGGGTCTGCTGAATGAACTGAAGCGGATTGGTTGCCATGGTCGGTCTTCTTTCTCTTGCCGTTGAGCGCTGACATACGCAGGTCGCTGCATGAATTCAAGTCCGATTGATTGCAGCCCCGGCTTTTCATCAAGTCCGCCCATCAGCCCTTTTCGCCAGCGGTGGCCTCGGAAACCTTCCGACCGGTGCGCCCCTTCGCAGCCGCCAGCCGAGCGAACGGATCATCTTCCAACGCGGCGCGGCGCTCCGCGCTCAGCCCGCGCGCGGAGCGGCCCAGGTCGGGCGTGTATATCCCGTCGGTCCATGTCTCGGGCAGCCGTGCCAGAAGCCCGTCGGCCTTGTCGGCGGCACGTTGGAGCACCTTGTAGACCCGAGCGGCCCGCTCGGGACGGCGGGCGCTGTAGACCGTCCAGACTCTCTGCGTCAGCTCCGCGAGACGGGCGCTGCCCAGCAACAGGAAGAGAATGAGCGAAAACCATATCATCATGAAGATCATCAGCGGCAGAAGCCATGGCTTGAGAATCAGAAGCAGCGCGGCGGCGGCGAGGGCCGCCCACCTGGCGCCACGAACGGCCCATTTCCCCTTGAGCCCCTGCCTGAACCCCAGCCTGTCCCGGCCCGGCCGACCGCCGCTTCGAGACAGGTTCCGCTGCTTGCGCGCGTGCCGATCTTCGCCACTCGGCGCATTTTGCCCCTCCAACGGATCTGCAGGCCGCTGCGGGGTCTCGAGGCCGGCTTCGTGCGCGCGCTGGCCCTGCGCCGCCGCGCTGGTGCCGCCGTCATTTCGGGAAGGATTTTGCGGGTGCGGTCCCATCTCATGCGTTTCCGCTTCGATCATCGAACGCACGATATCCAGCGTTTCGTCTTCCCCTTCGGAAGGCCTTCCCGTGCCTTTGGGCCGCTGCTCGGATCCGGTTTCCATGCCTTCTATCCCATGCTTCGGGGTCGAGCGGGTAGCGCGCAAAAACGGCAAACAGCAGGCCGATTGATGTCAACAAAATGGCGCGGCGGCTGGACCCTGACGCGC
>JAWLEL010000251.1:0-4294 GCA_041686165.1 Lentibacter sp. | reverse complement strand
CGAGCCGCGCGAGCAGCGCCTCGGCGCGGGACCGGGCCGCGGCGCTGCCCTCCTCATCCCGCGGATCGCAAGCGCACAGGATATGCGACACGTCCCACAGCGGCGCCGTGCGGAAGCGCTCGGGATCGCGCGCCCATTCCGCGTGGATCTGCGCCTCGGTCACTTCCGCTGGCTCGACCGCCTCTTCGAGCAATGTCCGGATCGTCGCCTCGTCCTCGGTCTCGAACCGGCCGGGGGCCAGTTCCTGCACCTCGGCCTGCAGGCCCCGACGGGCCGCTTCCTGCAGCAGCAGGGCGCGGATGGTCAGCGCCTGGGCGGCCTTGCGCCAGGCGATGCCGGGCTTGCCCGCGGGGCCGGGATGGTTCTGGGCCTCGGCCGCGATGGCGGCCGGGGCGATGGTTTCACCATTGACGACGACGTCGGGAAAAAGGGCGTTCATCAGGCTCACTCCGCCGGGGTCGTCGTGATCGAGGGGCCCTTCGCCGCCTCGGCGGCGTCATGGGCGCGGCGGCGGTCCTCCAGCGGGCGGTTGCGCCGCGAGCGCACGATCTGGTAGCCGGGGCGCAGGGTGACGTAGCGGATCGGGATCGACAGCATATGCACCAGCCGTGTGAACGGGAACAGCGCCACGATCACCATGCCCAGCACGATATGCACCTTGTAGAGCCAGTGCACGTTCACGACCTCGGCCCATGCGTTGAGCTGAAGGGTCATCACGCTTTGCGACCATGTCATGAACAGCACCATCTTGCCGCCATCCATATGCTCCAGCGTCAGGACGATCGTGCCCATGCCGATGACGATCTGCAGCCACAGGATCGCGAGGATGCCGATATCGGCATAGCTGGAATTGACCCGGATGCGGGGATCGAACAGCCGCCGGTGCAGCAGCATGCTGGCGCCCACGAAGGCCGCGAGCCCGGCCGTCCCGCCGAGGATCACCGCCACCCACTGCTTGAACCCGTAGCTGATGCCGAGGGCATCGAGCACCCAGATCGGCGTGAAGAGCCCGATCAGGTGACCGAAGAACAGCACGATGATGCCCACGTGAAACAGGATCGAGCCCCACATCAGCTGCTTGCGCCGCAAAAGCTGGCTGGAGGAGGATTTCCAGGTGAAGGGATCACGCTCGTAGCGCGCGATGGTCCCGATCAGCGCGACGGCCAGAACCGCATAGGGCAGGATGCCGAAGATCAGGTAGTTGATATCGAAATTTCCGAACATGTCATCTGCTCCTATTCAGCGGCATGCGAGGCACGCTTCGTGCCGGGCGTCGCGGGTTTGGGGTCCATCTGCGCGAGCATGTCGCGCACCTGCGGGCAGCCCGCATTCGGATCGGGGCCGAAGGTGACCTCGGCCTCTTCCCAGACGGCATCGAGCGCCTCGAGGTCGGTGGGATCGTCGTCGGGCTCTGCCAGAAGTTCCGCGACCGCCTCGCTGTCGGCCTGCCCATGCGCAAGCTGGATCAGCGCCGGGAAAAGCGGCGCGTAGAGGCTTTCGCGCCGTGTCAGGCGGTCTTCGATGGCGGCGAGGATATGTGCTGCATCCTGCAGCACGTCCTCGACCTCGGCCGCGGGCCGGGTCGCGAGATATTCCAGCAGCACCGGCAGGTGATCTGGCAGTTCGGTGGTCGCGGGCTCGAACCCGGCGGCGCGATAGGTCTCCATCAGGCTGACCATCGCCCCGCCGCGGTCGCGGCTTTCGCCGTGCACATGCTCGAAGAGGTTGAGCGACAGCGTGCGCGAGCGGTCGAACAGCATGACGTAGTCTTCTTGCACGTCATAGAGATCGCCCTGCCCCAGCCGCGTCAGAAACGGTTGCAGCGAAGCGCGCAGATTTGCGGTCAGGCGCGCATCGCCCCCGATCACCGCGCCGATATCGGGCATGCCCGCCTGCAACTCGGCTGTCGGATAGCTCAGCAACAGCGAAAGCGCTTTCAGTGTCCGGTCCATCATCAGAATGTCTCCGTCGGCAGGGTGAGGGTCTTTTTCTTCTTGCCGCCGAACAGCGAGTACTTGTTGTCCGAGCCTGTCGAGCAGCCATTGCCGTCGGTGAAGCCGCAGCCGCCGCGGATGTCTTCGCCGTCCTCGACCTGTTCGCGATGCGCGGTGGGGATCACGAAGCGATCCTCGTAATCGGCGATGGCCATGATCTTGTACATGTCCTCGATCACCCGGCCCGACATGCCGACGCGGGCCGCGATCGCCTCGTCGCGGACGCCGTCCACGCTGAGCGCGCGCATGTAGAGCCGCATCGCCGACATCCGTTCGAGCGCATGCACGATCGGCTCCTCGTCACCGGCGGTCAGCATGTTGGCGAGGTATTTCACAGGGATGCGCAGGCTGCGCACGTCGGGCATCTCGTCGCTCATCGCGATCTGGCCGGCTTGTGCGGCGTTCTGGATGGGCGATAGCGGCGGGATGTACCACACCATCGGCAGGGTGCGGTATTCGGGGTGCAGCGGGAAGGCGACCTTCCAGTCCATCGCCATCTTCCAGACCGGGCTGACCTTGGCGGCCTCGATCCAGTCCTCGGGGACGCCATCGCGCAAGGCGGCCGCGATCACCTCGGGGTCGTTTGGGTCGAGGAACACGTCCATCTGCGCGCCGTAGAGGTCGGTCTCGCGCTCGGCATTCGCCGCCTCCTCGATCCTGTCGGCGTCATAGAGGATCACGCCGAGATAGCGGATGCGCCCGACGCAGGTTTCCGAGCAGACCGTCGGCTGGCCGCTCTCGATGCGTGGATAGCAGAAGGTGCATTTCTCGGATTTGCCGCTTTCCCAGTTGTAATAGATCTTCTTGTAGGGACAGCCCGAGATGCACATCCGCCAGCCGCGGCATTTCTCTTGGTCGATCAGGACGATGCCGTCCTCCTCGCGCTTGTAGATCGCCCCCGACGGGCAGGACGCCGAGCAGGTCGGGTTGAGGCAATGCTCGCAGAGCCGCGGCAGGTACATCATGAAGGTGTTTTCGTATTCGCCGTAGATCTCCTTCTGGATGTCTCCGAAGTTGTAATCCTTCGAGCGCTTCGAGAATTCGCCGCCGAGGATCTCCTCCCAGTTCGGGCCCTTCTCGATCTTCTCCATCCGCTCGCCGGTAATTTTCGACCGGGGCCGAGCGGTGGGGAAATGGTCCATGTCGGGGGCGGATTTCAGGTGGTCATAGTCGAAATCGAACGGCTCGTAATAGTCGTCGATCTCGGGCATATCCGGATTGGCAAAGATGTTCGCCAGGATACGCCACTTGGACCCTTGCTTGGGCTGCAACTTGCCCTTGGCGTTGCGTACCCAGCCACCGTTCCAGCGTTTCTGGTTTTCCCAGTCGGTGGGATAGCCGGTGCCGGGCTTGGTCTCGACATTGTTGAACCAAGCGTATTCGACGCCGTCGCGACTGGTCCACACGTTCTTGCAGGTGACCGAGCAGGTGTGACACCCGATACATTTATCAAGGTTCAGGACCTTGCCGATTTGTGCACGTACTCTCATTCCGCTGCCTCCACTTGTCCGGTTGCAGGCTGATCCAGCCAGTCGACGTTCTTCATCTTGCGCACGATCACGAACTCGTCGCGGTTGGACCCGACGGTGCCGTAATAGTTGAACCCGTAGGACAGCTGCGCGTAGCCGCCGATCATGTGCGTCGGTTTCAGAGTGGTGCGGGTGACCGAGTTGTGGATGCCGCCGCGATGGCCGGTCTTTTCCGAGCCGGGCGTGTTCACGATCTTTTCCTGCGCATGGTACATGAAGAGCGTGCCCTGCTTGATCCGCTGGGACACCACCACGCGCGCGGTCAGCGCGCCGTTGATGTTGTAGGCCTCGACCCAGTCGTTATCGACCAGCCCGGCCTTCTGCGCGTCGACCTCGGACATCCACACGACCGGCCCGCCGCGGTTGAGCGTCAGCATCAGCAGGTTGTCGGTATAGGTCGAGTGGATGCCCCATTTCTGGTGCGGCGTGATGAAGTTCAGCACCACATGCGGGCTACCTTCGGCCGCGTCGTTGTTGACGGCCTTGGTGATGGTTTTCAGATCCACCGGCGGGCGGTAGCCGACGAAGCCCTCGCCGAAGGCGCGCATCCACAGGTGATCCTGGTAGAGCTGCTGCCGTCCGGTGAGGGTGCGCCACGGGATCATCTCGTGGACATTGGTATAGCCGGCATTGTAGCTGACCGTCTCGCTCTCGATGCCCGACCAGGTGGGCGACGAGATGATCTTGCGCGGTTGCGCCGCGATGTCGCGAAAGCGGATCTTGGTGTGATGCGATCCTTCCGCGAGATGCGCGTGCTGCCGTCCGGTGGGT
>JAWLEL010000009.1:0-19123 GCA_041686165.1 Lentibacter sp. | reverse complement strand
TGTGCCGCGCGGATATCGAGAGGTTCGGCTACGTATTCGAATGAGGGGCCAGTGGCTCCGGAGCCATGCCTCAATCTTGCCTTCCCCGGGTCACGAGCCGACCTTAATTGCCGCGCAGGATCGTCTTGCTGTAAGGCCGTTTACCGTCGGTCACCACTTGGGGAAGTGATCAGAGCACCGAGCCGCCGCGCGATGAAAACCGCGGCACCGAGAGAGCGCGCAGTGCCCCTAAAGCGTTCCGCCAAAACCTGAAACACTGCTTTTGGCGGAGCGTTTCAAGAGCTGCGTGCGGTGCGATCTTCCGAACATGGGGTGACGACCGGCAGACGGCATGTGTCTGCGCTGCCCGCCTTCGCTTTGCGGCAAATCCCCGGCCTTCGGGCCACGTGAGGCGCAAGTGGGCGGTCAGAAGGAAAGGGTGCGCCCCAGAGCGCACCCTTTCACTTTATCAGCTTTCGAATTTGCTTCGCAAATCCGACCCATGCGAGGGGGCGCTCGCGCCCCCTCGCGCTCCCCCGAGGATATTTTTCGCAAGAAAAAGGCTTGGGGGAGGGGGGCGTATCAGGCGGCGTTCCGGGCGTCTGGTGCGAAGCGGCTGTAGAAGGTCTGGCCTTTCTCGGCCATCTCCTTGAGCAGCGCGGGCGTTTCGAACCGGGGCCCGTATTTCTCGGTCAGCTCTGCCGTGCGCTCGGCGGCATAGGGTGTGCCGATGATGTCGAGCCAGGAGAGCGGGCCGCCTGACCAGGGCGCGAAGCCCCAGGCGAGGATCGCGCCGACATCGCCTTCGCGGATGTCCATGAGGACACCTTCCTCGAGCGCGCGCACGGCTTCGAGCACCTGGGCGAACATGAGACGCTCCTGCACTTCGATGAGATCGGGCTGCTCTTCGAGCAGCGGGTATTTCTCGTTCAGACCCGGCCAGTAGCCCTGGCGCTTGCCGTTCTCGTCATACGCGAAGAAGCCCGCGTTCGCCTTGCGCCCGAGGCGCCCCTGCTCCTCCATCCAGAAGATCAGCTCGTCGGCGGGGCTTTCGGGGTAGTCATCGCCCATGGCTGCCTTGGTCGCGCGGGCGATCCTGGCGCCGAGGTCGATCGAGGTTTCGTCGGTGAGCTGGATCGGCCCGACAGGGAAGCCGAGCTGGCGCGCGGCATTGTCGATCAGTGCAGGCGCGACGCCTTCCGTGATCATACGCGCGCCCTCGTTGACGTAAGGAATGATGCAGCGGTTACAGTAGAAGAAGCGCGCGTCATTGACGACGATCGGCGTCTTGCGGATCTGGCGCACGTAGTCGAGCGCCTTGGCCACGGCGCGGTCGCCCGTCTCCTTGCCCTTGATGATTTCCACCAACAGCATCTTCTCGACGGGGGAGAAGAAGTGGATGCCGATGAACTGCTCGGGGCGTTTACTCGCCTTGGCCAGGTCGGTGATCGGCAGGGTCGAGGTGTTGGAGGCGAAGATGCAATCCTCGGGTATGATCTTCTCGACCTTCTCGGTCATCTCGGCTTTCACCTTCGGGTCTTCGAAGACCGCCTCGATGATGAGATCGCAGCCCTTCAGGGCCTCGAGATCGGCGGTGGCGTTGATCCGGCCTAGGAGGGCCTCCTTCTTTTCCTCGGTGGCCTTGCCGCGCTTGATCCCCTTGTCCATGTAGCTGGCGGAATAGGCCTTGCCCTTGTCGGCGGCTTCCTGCGTCTGGTCGATGAGGACGACGTCCATTCCGGCTTGCGCCGAGACGAGGGCGATCCCGGCGCCCATCATGCCCGCGCCGAGCACGCCGAGCTTCCTGACGCGCTGATCCTCGATGCCCTCGGGGCGGACAGCGCCTTTTTCGAGCGCTTCCTTGTTCACGAAGAGCGAGCGGATCATGGCCGCCGAGGAGGGGTTCATGAGCACATGCGTGAACCAGCGTGCCTCGATCTTGAGGGCGGTGTCGAAGGGGACGAGCGCGCCTTCATAGACGGCCGAGAGCAGGGCCTTGGCCGCCGGAAACGCGCCTTGCGTTTCGCTGTGGACCATGGCGGAGGCCCCGACGAATGTCATGAAGCCTGCCGGGTGATAGGGCGCGCCGCCGGGCATCTTGTAGCCTTTCTCGTCCCAGGGCTTGACGATCTTCGGCTCCGAGAGAACCCATTCGCGCGCGTCCTTCATCGGGTCTGCGCTGACCTCGTCGATGAGGCCTGCGGACTTGGCTTTCTTCGGCTCGAGCAGCTTGCCCTGCAGAAGATAGGGTGAGGCGGCCATCGCGCCGAGCTTGCGCACGAGGCGTGTCGTGCCGCCGGCGCCGGGGAAGATGCCGACCATGATCTCGGGCAGGCCGATCTTGGCCTTGGAGTTGTCGGCGGCGAAGGTGCGGTGACAGGCCAGCGGAATCTCGAAGCCGATGCCGACGGCTGTGCCGGGCAGCACGCAAGCGACGGGCTTGCCGCCCTTGTTGGTCTTGGGGTCCATGCCGGCGCGTTCGATCTTGCGCAGCACGGCATGCATGTCCATCACACCGTCGAAGAGGCCGCGCGCGGGCTCGTCGCCGGCATCGTCCTTCATCTTGGCGAGCACGTTGAGGTCCATCCCGCCAGCGAAGCTTTCATCCTTGCCGGAGGTGATGATGATGCCTTTTACGGCGTCATCGGCCAGGGCGTCATCGACGAGGGCGGACATGTCCGAAAAGCCCTCGATGCTCATCACGTTCATGGATTTGTCTTTTACGTCCCAGACGATCGTGGCGATGCCGTCGCCGTCCTTTGTCATTGTGAAATCGGTCATTGTCTTTCTCCTTTCGCGAGGTCGGGCCTGCGGGCGGGTGTCATTGGGTGGGTGATGATGTGCCAGCGTGCATTGTCGGTGGCGGCGCGGATGCCCGCGCCGAGCCAGTTGCCGTCCATGTTCACCAGTGTCATCTGGTTGAGGTAGGGCTCCATCACCTGCGTCGCGCCCATGAGGGCGTAGGTCTTGTGCATCCCTTCGATCCGGGTTGGATCGTCGGTGGCAAAGACGGCCTCAAGGCAGATACGGTGATAGGCCGTGGCGCCATGTTGATCGAGCTTGCGGCGGAAGCTTCTGACCGAGGGCAGGTAGCTCTCGGGCGTCTCGATGCGGAGCAGCTCATCATCCGTCTCCACGAAGGACGGAAAGTGAATATGCTCCAGCAGCCTGTCGAAATCGCGCGTCCAGAGCGCTTCCGACACGGCATCGAGATGTGCCTGGTAGATGCTGATGGCGTCCTCGGTCATGCGCGGCCTCAGACGCGCTCGATGATCGTGGCCGCGCCCATGCCGGACCCGATGCAGAGCGTGGCGAGACCAACTTCCTTGTCCGCGCGCTCCAGCTCGTCGAGCAGGGTGCCGAGGATCATCGCGCCCGTTGCGCCGAGCGGGTGTCCCATGGCGATGGAGCCGCCGTTGACGTTGACCTTGTCGTGATCGACGCCGAAGGCCTGCTCGAAGCGCATGACCACGGAGGCGAAGGCTTCGTTGACCTCGAAGAGGTCGATATCGCCGATATCCATGCCGCTCTCGCGCAGGATCTTCTCGGTCACCGGAACGGGGCCTGTGAGCATGATCGTCGGGTCGGTGCCGATCTTGGCGGTGGAGCGGATGCGGGCGCGGGGCTTGAGACCCATTTCCTCGCCGAATTCCTTGTTGCCGATCAGAACGGCCGCTGCGCCATCGACGATGCCCGAGGAGTTGCCGGCATGGTGGATGTGGTTGATGCGCTCCAGCTCGGGATACTTGAGAATGGCGATCTTGTCGAAGCCGGGCATGCTCTCACCCATGTCCTTGAAGGACGGCTTAAGCCCGCCGAGCGACTGCATGTCCGTCTCCGGGCGCATGTATTCGTCGTGTTCGAGGATGGGCAGGCCGTTCACGTCATGCACCGGCACGATGGATTTGTCGAAGTGGCCTGCATCCCAGGCCGCCTTGGCGCGTTTCTGGCTCTCGACGGCCATGGCATCGGCCTCGTCGCGCGAAAAGCCATACTTCGTGGCGATGATGTCGGCGGAGATGCCCTGGGGGACGAAATAGTTGTCGATGGCGATCGAGGGATCGACGGCGATCGCGCCGCCATCCGAGCCCATGGGCACGCGGCTCATCGCTTCGACGCCGCCGGCGATATAGGCATTGCCCGACCCGCCGCGCACCTGGTTGGAGGCGACGTTCACCGCCTCGAGGCCCGAGGCGCAGAAGCGGTTGATCGACAGGCCTGGGATGCTCTCGTCGAGGTCCGAGGCCAGAACGGCCGTACGCGCGAGGCAGCCGCCCTGCTCGCCGACTTGCGTGACATTGCCCCAGATCACGTCCTCGACGGAGTGGCCTTCGAGATTGTTACGGTCTTTCATCGCGTTGAGCGCGATGGCCGAGAGGCGCGCGGCGGTGACTTCGTGCAGGCTGCCGTCCTTGCGGCCCTTGCCGCGCACGGTGCGCACGGCGTCGTAGATATAGGCATCGGTCATGATGATCTCCTTCGATCAGGTGGTGTTCAGGCGCGGTCCGCGGGGGAGCCGGGCATCAGGTCATAGGGGTGTTTCCAGCCCTTGGCATTTTCGATGTTGCCGAGCCAGCGGTCGATATTGCTCCATTCTGTGCGCTCGAAGCCGAAGGGCTCGGGATAGAAGAGGTAGCCGCAGCACGAGAGGTCGGCGTTGGTCATGGCGTCGCCGACGATCCAGTCGCGGCCCTCGAGATGGGTGTCCAGGGTCGCGTAAGCGGGTTTGAGACGACCCTGCATGAAGCCGATGACCTCGGCGGGGCGCTTGTCCTCGGGCAGGAAATTCATCAGGAAGCGCGTCAGCCCCGCCGGGCTGGAGAGCTTGTGGTTGTCCCAGAGCACCCAGCGGAGGACTTCGTATTTGTCATTCCCCATTCCGCCGAATTTGCCGGACTTGTCGGTGATATACTGCTGGATCGCGCCCGACTGCGTGAGGCGGAAATCGCCGTCTTCTAGCACGGGGGCCTCGCCCATGACATTCATCTCGCGGAACTCGGATGTGCGGCCCTGGCCGGCGAAGAAGTCGACGAAGACGGGCTCCCAGTCGAGGCCGGAAAGTTCCAGCGCGAGCGCAGCCTTGTAGGCGTTGCCGCTTTCACCGAAGCAGTAGAGTTTGATCGTCATGAGTCTGGTCCTTTCCTTGAGGTAGGCGCGGGAGCATAGCCCCGCGCCCCCGTGGGGTATTTGCGGCCGGAAAAAGCGATCAGAGCTTGCGTGAGATCAACTCTTTCATGATCTCGTTGGTTCCGCCGTAGATGCGCTGAACGCGGGCATCGGCCCACATTTCGGCCACCGGGTATTCCATCATGAAACCATAGCCGCCGAAAAGCTGCACGCATTCATCGAGCACTTCGCCCTGCGTGTCCGTGAGCCAGTATTTGCACATGGCCGCCTTTTCCACGGTCAGCTCGCCGCGCAGGTGCTCGGCGATGCAGTCATCGAGGAAGGCGCGGGCGACGGTGAGCTTGGTCTTGCATTCGGCCAGTTTGAAACGCGTGTTCTGGAACTGCGTGATAGGGCCGCCGAAGGCCTGGCGTTCCTTGCAGTATTCGATGGTGCGTTCGACAGCGCCCTGCATGGCCCCCACGGCGCCGCAGCCAATGATCAGCCGTTCCTGCGGGAGTTGCTGCATCATCTGGTAGAAGCCCTGGCCCTCCTCGCCGCCGAGGAGGTTCTCGGGCGGGATCTCGACATTGTCGAAGAAGAGCTCGGAGGTGTCGGCGGCGTGGAGGCCGACCTTCTCGAGATTGCGCCCGCGGGAGAAGCCTGCCGCGTCATCTGTCTCGACAACCATGAGCGACGTGCCCTTGGAGCCTTCCTTGGGGTCGGTCTTGGCGGCGACGATAATGAGATTGGCGTGCTGGCCGTTGGTGATGAAGGTTTTCTGGCCGGAGAGGCGATAGGCATTGCCATCCTTGATCGCCTTGGTCTTGATGCCTTGCACGTCAGAGCCGCCGGAGGGCTCGGTCATCGCGAGCGCGCCGACAAGCTCGCCGCTGACCATCTTCGGCAGCCAGCGCTTCTTCTGCTCGTCGGTGCCGCAATGAAGGATGTAATGCGCGACGATCCCCGAGTGGATGCCGTGGCCCCAGCTTGCGAGGTTGGCGCGGCTGCCTTCCATGAGGATCGCGGCTTCATGGCCGAAATCGCCGCCCGCGCCACCGTATTCCTCTGGGATGGAGGGGCACAGCAGGCCAAGCTCGCCGGCCTGGCCCCAGGTCTCGCGGTCCATCTCGCCCTGTTTGCGCCACTTTTCGAACTTGGGCGCCCATTCATCATTGATGAATTTCGCCGTCATGTCGGCGATCATCTGGTGCTCTTCCGTCATCCACGTGGATGCCATGTCTCTTTCCTCCCTTGAGCCGGTTCTATCTCTTGCGGTCGTCCAGCTCGGCGTTGAAAAGCCGTAGCCGGGCTGTCAGGTTCTCGTGGTTTGTCACACTGTCGAAATGCTCGAACAGGAAACTGAGCGCTTCGCCCTCGTCCAGCCCCGCCTCGGAGGCGAAGCGCTTGAGCCTGCGATAGCCGTCTTCCGTCATGGCGACGGGGAAACGGCGGGTGAGGCGGAAGCGTTTGGGCATGAACATCCTCCGAGGGGTGTGAAGGGCGGGGTTTTCCCCGCCCCGGTTCAGAACTGGTCGGCCTCCAGCGCCATCACGGGGTCTGCACCGCTTTCGATTCGCGTCAGGTGCATGGCCGTGGCGGGCAAGCGCCGCATCATATAATAACGCGCCGTGGCCAGCTTCGTCTCATAGAACGTGGCGTCAGAGGCCCCGCCTTCGAGCGCTTCGAGCGCGGCCTTGGCCATCCGGCCCCACATCAGCCCGAGGCAGACGTGGCCCATGAGGTGCATGAAATCCGTCGAGCCGGCGAGGGCGGCGTTGGGATTCTTCGCGCCGTTCTGCATGAAGAACATGCCCGCCTGCTGAAGATCCTTCGAGGCCTTCTTGAGCGGCTCGGTGAATTCTTCCATGCCGTCCACGTCCTTGTTCTCGGAGCAGAAATCCTTGACCATTTCGAAGAAGGCCATGACGTGCTTGCCGCCGTCCTGGGCGAGCTTGCGGCCGACGAGATCGAGCGCCTGAACGCCGTTGGCACCTTCGTAGATCATCGCGATGCGGGCATCGCGGGTGAACTGGCTCATGCCCCATTCCTCGATGTAGCCGTGGCCGCCGTAGACCTGCTGGGCCTGCACGGTCATGTCGTAGCCCTCGTCGGTCAGGAAACCCTTGATGACCGGGGTCATCAGCGAGATCAGCCCCTCGGCGGCCTCGTCATCCGCGCGGTGGGACTGGTCGATCAGTGAAGCGCCCCAGAGCACGAAGGCGCGCGCGCCTTCAACGAAGCTCTTCTGGTCCATCAACATGCGACGGATGTCGGGGTGAACGATCAGCGGATCGGCGGGGCCGTCAGGGTTCTTGGCGCCGGTCACATCGCGCCCTTGCAGGCGGTCCTTGGCGTATTCGAGGGCGTTCTGATAGGCCGCGTCGGCCTGTGCAAGGCCCTGCATGCCAACACCGATGCGCGCTTCGTTCATCATGGTGAACATGGCGCGCATGCCCTTGTGCTCTTCGCCGAGCAGGTAGCCCGTCGCGCCATCGTAGTTCATCACGCAGGTCGAGTTGCCGTGAATGCCCATCTTCTCTTCGATGTTGCCGCAGCTGACGCCGTTGCGCTCACCGAGGCTGCCGTCTTCCTTGACGAGAAACTTGGGAACGATGAAGAGCGAAACGCCCTTGATGCCTTCGGGGCCGCCGGGGATCTTGGCCAGGACGAGGTGAATGATGTTGTCCGCCATCTCGTGTTCGCCCGAGGAGATGAAGATCTTCTGGCCGGAGAGCTTGTAGCTGCCATCGTCCTGGGGTTCGGCCTTGGTGCGCATGAGGCCGAGATCGGTTCCGCAATGCGGCTCGGTCAGGTTCATCGTGCCGGTCCACTCGCAGGAAACCATCTTGGGCAGGTAGGTGTCCTTCTGCTGGTCGCTGCCATGCGCAAGTATCGCCGAAGCGGCACCATGGGTGAGGCCCTGGTACATGGTGAAGGCCTGGTTGGCTGCCGAGAACATCTCGCCAACGGCTGTGCCGAGCAGGTAGGGCATGCCCTGGCCGCCGTATTCCTCGGGCATGTCGAGGCCGGGCCAGCCGCCGTCCCGCAGCTGGTCGAAGGCCTCCTGGAAGCCCGTGGGCACGCGCACGACGCCGTTTTCCAGCGTGCAGCCTTCGGTGTCGCCCACGACGTTGAGCGGGGCGAGCACTTCGGAAGACAGCTTGCCTGCTTCCTCGAGAACAGCGGAGGTGAAGTCGGGCTCGAGTTCGCCATATCCGGGAACATTCGAGGCGCTGGCCTTGAGCATGTCGTGGATGACGAATTGCATGTCTTTCGTGGGGGCGGTGTAGCTGGGCATGACTTTCTCCCTTGGTGCGTTGGCTCGTGCTTATTCGGCGGCGTCTTTGCTTTGCGACATGGAGGCGATGACTTTTTCGCCCCAGCGCAGCTGTTCGCGCAGATCCTCGATGGCTTCGGTGAGCTCGTCGCGCTGCGATTCCATGTCGCGCAGGCGTTCCCGGGCGATCTCGTAGGTGCGTTGCAGTTGGGTCTGTTGCTGATCGCCGATGTGGTAGAGATCGAGCAGCTGGCGGATCTCCTCGAGCGAGAAGCCGAAGCGCTTGCCGCGCAGGATCAGCTTCAGGCGCGCGCGATCCCGCTTGGTGAAGAGGCGTTTCTGACCATCGCGCAGGGGAAACAACAGTTCCTTTGCCTCGTAGAACCGCAATGTACGGGGGGTCACGTCATAGGCATCGCAGAGCTCGCGGATGCTCATCAGGTCGTCGGTCTCGGTCATAGCTCATCTCATGTCAGCCACGGTTGCAATCTACATGAGAAGCCCGGAGATTCGTTGCAAGGGCTGCTTGACGTTAACGTCAAGATACGTGGCGTCACGAAGGCCGATCACGGACGGATGTCACGACTTCTCCTTGAGGGCAGCTATCGTCTCGTTGCGGTTCTCCGTGAGTTCCGCTATGGCTTCGTCAAGCTGGGCACGCTGTTTCTCGAGCTCTTCAAGCTGCCTGCCGGACATGTCGATCCAGCTGCGCAGCTGTGCGTCGGTTCCCTCTTCCTCGTAGATCAACAGCCACTGGCGGATATCCTCGAGCTGGAAGCCCCAGCGGCGTCCTCGCATGATGAGTTTCATGCGGGCCACTTCACGCGGGCTGTAGAACCGCGCGCGTCCTTCGCGCTCGGGCTGGAGCAGCTCGATATACTCGTAATACCGGAGGGTCCGCGGCGTCACATCGAACGTCGCGCACATTTCCTTGAAATTCAGACGTGTCTCCACCATCGGCCAACTCCTCCGCTGCTGAAAGTATTGTGCAGCCGCAGAAATGACAACCGTTGCGCGCGGCCCTGACGCAGTCTGTGATACGGGGGCTGGCAAGACGGTGCTTGCCCCTCGGCGCTGCATGAGGAAAGATGTGGCAAGCGCGCGCAATGCGCTCAGGCAGACGACAGAAAGCAGGCTGGCAGAATGGTCGAAAAGTCGAAGATCGCCAAGCAATTCATCCAGGCGATACCACATTCCAGCGCGCTGGGCATGGAGCTGACCGAGATCGGCAACGGCTTCGCGCGGATCGAAATGCCCTATGCGGAGCATCTTGTCGGTGATCCCGAGACGGGCGTGATCCATGGCGGTGCGGTCTCCGCGCTGATGGATACCTGTTGCGGCGCGGCGGCGATGAGCCACCCGAGCTCTCCGGCCGGCACCGCGACCATCGATTTGCGCATCGACTACATGCGCCCGGCGGCGGCTGGGCAGACGCTCGTGACCGAGGCGACCTGCTACAACATCACCCGCTCCGTCGCCTTCGTGCGCGCAGCGGCATACGACCACGACAAGGAAAATCCCGTGGCCATGGCCACCGGGGCCTTCACGGTGGAGCGCTGAGATGGCAAGACAACGGCCCGAACCTGTCCAGGTGATCAAGCAGCGGCGCGATGCTGCGCTGAGCGCGCTGGTGCATGGCGTGCCCTATATCAACTTTCTTGGCATCGAGTTCGACCGGCGCGGTGACGAGCTGACGGCGGTGCTGCCTTATGACGACAAGCTCATCGGCAACCCGCTTCTGCCCGCCCTGCATGGCGGTGCGATCTCGGGCTTTCTGGAAGTCACCGCCGTGATCGGGCTGAGCTGGTCGGTGCTCTGGGACGAGATCGAACACGGCAAGACCGATGCCGACGAGATCGTCAGCGGGCATCTGCCGCGCCTGCCCAAGACCATCGACTTCACGATCGACTACCTGCGCTCGGGCCTGCCGCGCGACGCCTATGCGCGCGCCAAGGTGAACCGCTCGGGGCGGCGCTATGCCAGTGTCCATGTAGAGGCCTGGCAGGACAATCGCGAGCGCGCCTTCGCGCAGGCGACAGGGCACTTCCTGATGCCGCACCGCGATGGCTGAGGCGCCGGCGCAGACCGGCGAAATCACTCATGCGCGGGTTCTGAAAATCGCCATTCCGATCGTGCTGGCCAATGTGACAGTGCCGATTCTCGGCGTGGTTGATACGGCGGTTGTCGGCCAGATGGGACTTGCCGCCCCGATCGGGGCGGTTGGCATCGGCGCGATCATCCTCTCGGCGCTCTACTGGGTGTTCGGCTTTCTGCGGATGGGCACCACGGGCCTCACTGCGAATGCCCGCGGCGCGGGCCGGACGGGCGAGGTTTCGGCGATGCTGAGCCGGGCGCTGATGATCGGCGGGCTGGGCGGGCTTGCGGTCGTGCTTTTCCAGGGACCGCTTTTCGCGCTGTCCTTTGCGCTGTCGCCGGCCAGCGCGGAAGTGGAGGAGCTGGCGCGCGGCTACATGGCGATCCGGGTCTGGTCGGCACCGGCCATCATCGGGCTCTACGGGATCACCGGCTGGCTCATCGCGCTGGAGCGCACCAGGGCTGTGCTGGTTCTTCAGCTGTGGATGAACGGGCTCAACATCGCGCTCGACCTGTGGTTCGTGCTGGGGCTCGGCTGGGGCGTCGAGGGCGTTGCCTTCGCCACCTTTCTGGCCGAGTGGAGCGGCCTCCTGCTGGGCCTTTGGCTCTGCCGCGATGTCTTCGCCAACCCTGCCTGGCGTGACCGGGCACGGATTTTCGACCGCGAGACGCTCGTGCGCTTTGCCAGTGTGAACGGGGATATCCTTCTGCGCTCGCTGATGCTCCAGGGCATCTTTGTCTCCTTCCTGCTGCTGGGCGCGGATTTCGGTGATGTGACGCTGGCGGCGAACCATGTTCTGGTGCAGTTCCTCGAAGTCACGGCCTTCGCCCTCGACGGCTTCGCCTTTGCCGCAGAGGCGCTGGTGGGCCATGCCATGGGGGCGCGCTCGGTGAGGGCGCTCAGACAGAGCGCGGCACTGACGAGCCTGTGGGGGCTCCTGATCGTGATCGGGCTTTCGCTCGCCTTCGCGCTCTTCGGCGGAGCGATCGTGGATGTCATGGCCAAGAATGACGCGGTTCAGGCCGAGGCGCGCATCTACATGCCCTATCTCGTCGCGGCACCGATCATCGGGATCGCGAGCTGGATGCTCGACGGGATATTCATCGGCGCGACCCGGACGAAGGACATGCGCAACATGATGGCGCTGAGCCTCGCGGTCTATCTTGCGGCGGTGGCGCTGCTGGTGCCGAGTCTTGGCAATCACGGGCTCTGGGCGTCGCTGCTCGTCAGCTTCGTGGCGCGCGGTGTGACGCTCGGGCTGCGCTACCCGGCTCTGGAGCGCAGCGCGGCGGCGTGAGCCGTTTTCTTTCGAAGAAAACGGACCGGAATTTTCGAAAAATTCCGGCTACAGGAATTCCAGCACCGCTTCGGGAGGGCGGCCAATGGCAGCCTTGCCGTCCGAGAAGACGATGGGCCGCTCGATGAGCTTGGGAATGCGCGCCATGGCGGCGAAGAGCACGTCGTCCTCGTCCGCGCGGCTGAGGCCTGTCTCGAGGAACTCCTTCTCCGTGGGGCGCATCATGTCGATGGGTGCCACCCCAAGCGCCTCGGCCGCCGCGCGCAGCTCCTCCTCTGATGGCGCATCCTCGAGATAGCGGCGCACTTGCGGCGTCAGCCCGCGCTCTTCGAGCAGCGCCAGGGTTTGCCGCGATTTGGAGCAGCGCGGGTTATGCCAGATCGTCAGCGGCATCTCTGTCAAAGCCATTCGTCCCTCCCGGTTGCGACCGCGTCAGAGACATGGGCGAAGCCGTCTTTCTCCAGACGCGTATCGAGGCCGCGGGCGATCTCCCCCGCGAGGCTGAAGCCCTTGTAGATGAGGGCGCTGTAGAGCTGGACTGCCGAGGCACCCGCGCGGATCTTCTGATAGGCGTCTTCCGCCGAACCGATCCCGCCGACGCCGACAAGGGGCAGCTTGCCGTCCGTGGCGCGCGAAAGCTTTGCCAGAACGCGTGTCGACCTCTCAAAGAGCGGCGCGCCGGACAGGCCGCCCGCCTCTTGGCTCGCCGGGCCTTGCAGCCCGTCTCGCGACAGCGTCGTGTTGGTGGCGATGATGGCAGACAGGCCCGCACCCAGGGCAACCTCGCCGATCTCCGAGATATCGGTGTCGCTCAGGTCGGGCGCGATCTTGAGGAAGATCGGCAGCGGGGCCTTCAGCCAGCTGTTGGCCTCCATGACGCCTGCAAGCAGGGCTGACAACGCCTCGGCGCCTTGCAGGTCGCGCAGCTTCTCGGTGTTGGGTGAGGAGACATTGACTGTCGCGAAATCGAGATAGGGGCCACAATGCGAGAGCACGCGGGCGAAATCCTCGGCGCGGTTGTCGCTGTCCTTGTTGGCCCCGAGATTGAGGCCGATCACGCCCCCTGAGGGGCGCTTGGCCAGCTTCGCCCTGGCCGCTTCCATGCCCTTGTTGTTGAAGCCGAAACGGTTGATCACGGCCTTGTCCTCGGAGAGGCGGAAGAGGCGCGGCCTGGGGTTTCCGGGCTGGGCGCGCGGCGTGACCGCGCCGACCTCGATGAAGCCGAAGCCTGCGCGCGAGAGCGGGCCGAGCGCCTCGGCGTTCTTGTCGAAGCCTGCGGCGAGCCCGACGGGGTTGGGCAGCTCAAGCCCGGCAATCTGCGTGGCAAGGCGCGGCGAGGTAAAAGGGCCGGGCGTCGGCACGAGCCCGAGCCTCAGCGCCCTCATCGCCATGGTATGGGCGCGCTCCGGGTCGCTGCGGTGCAGGAGCGTGAGGCCGAGCGTTTCCAGCGGCGTCATCCGAAGGTGCCTTTCGGATCGCCCGGCCGCGTCCGGATCAGCCGGGAGGTTTCGACGGCGGCCTGGCGGTGGACCACGGCGGCGCGGTAGGCGGCGTCGGTGATCATCTCGAGGAAGGCGCCGGCGCTGGGATAGCGCGCGATGAAGCAGTGATCCCAGTGTTCGGTGGAGGGGCCGATCAGCATGGTCTCGAAATCACCGCGCCAGACGATCTCGCCGCCCACCCGCTTGAGGACCGGCCCGCTTTCGGCGCCGTAGGCGGCATAGGCCTGCGCCCCGCTGTGGCCGAGGCCATGAAAGGCGTGGGAGGCGGGATACTCGGCTGCCTCGCGCAGGCGCACGAGGTTGAGCATTTCGATTGGATGATCACGCTCCAGCGCCTTGAAGGCGTCGAACTGGGCGCGGGACGGGTCAACGAAACCGCAAAGTTCTTCGGGAAAGACATGCAGGCCGCCCGAGAGCGGCAGAGGCCAGGCGAAGGCGATATCAGACAGGCGCAGTTTGCCGTAGAGATGTGGAAAGAGCGCCCCGCCGCGGCTTTCCTCCCACTTGAGCGCATCGCCAAGTGGCGCGGCTTCGAGGCCGAGCAGGACAAGCCCCTCTTCACCCGCGAAATGCTTTTTTGCGGTTTGCTGGGCCTGCTCAGGCGTTGAGAGATGGATGAAACCGTCGGCCTGATCGATGGGCGCCCCGTCCGTTTCGCCGAGGCGGCGCAGCTCGGCCCATTCGGGCGCGCGGAGAATTTTTAGGATCAACATGGCTCAGGTGATGCAACGCGCGTCGCCCCGCGTCAAGCTGCGCTGTGCGTCATCGCGTCAAGACCGACATGGGAGAACAGGCGCATTCCGGCGCGCGGCCGAGCTGGCGGCAGCAAGGGCGGGCCTGAAGTGCATATAAGAGCCATCAGGAAGGTTGGCACGAAAAACTGCCATGAGGCGGCGACTTTCGCTCTCATCGCAAAGACTCTTGCGTAAAAATTTCAGGAACTGGATCAGGTCAGGCGCTCGAACTCCAGCAGCTGGCCTTTCGCCTCGATCCCTTTCTCGGCGCGGTCGAAGCGCATGTAGGCCAGGGCGGCGTTGTGGGCCGTGGTGAGCACCTTGCCGGCGGGCTTGCCGGCTGCCGTGATCTCGTCGCCTTCGTTGAGAGGTGCGTCTGCAGTCACGCGGGCGAGCCCCTTGCGCAGCTCTGTCTTGTGTTTCATCCGCGCGACGATTTCCTGGCCGACGAAACACCCTTTCTTGAAATCGACACCGTTAAGCCGCTCGAAGCCCATCTCGAGGATGAAGCTGTCCGGGGTCAGCTCCCGGCCCGGAGCGGGAATGCCGTTGGCCACGCGCAGGGCCTCCCAGTCGGTGGTATCGTCTTCTTGCGGGATCTCGCGGTAGGCGCGCCAGCCAAGCTTGTCGGAGCGAGGATCGGCAAAAGCCTCTTCGGGGCGGGACGTCAAGCCGCGATGCACATGCAGACCGCTCTCTTCGAGCTTCACGTCCGAGCGCAGCTTGTACATGGTGAGCCTCTGCAAAAGGTCCGGCCCGAGCGCGGCATCGACATCGAGCAGGATCGCGTCACCGTGGGGAACAAGAAAGAAATCGGCGATATACTTGCCTTGCGGTGTGAGCATCGCGGCATAGACCAGCCCGTCCTTGAGCTTCGTGACATCATTCGTCACCAGCCCTTGCAGGAATTCCGTGCGTTCGCTTCCGGTGATTTGATAGACTTTGCGGCTCATATGGGCTCCTCTTTGTTTTCCCCATGTAATATAGGCATGGGCAACGCTTGCGAAAGGGCCGATCATGCGCGCGCCGATCTCTGTCATCATCCCGGTGCTCGACGGCGAGGCGGGCTTGCCTGCCACGCTCGGCGCGCTGGGCGAGGGGCTCGAAGCCGGGTTGATCCGCGAGCTTGTCCTTTCCGATGGCGGCTCGCGGGACAAAACGCGCGACATCGCCGAGAGTGCCGGGGCGATCTGGACCGAGGGCGCGCAGGGGCGCGGCGCGCAAATTGCGCGCGGTGTGGCGGTGGCGCGGGGCGAATGGCTGCTCATTCTCCATGCCGACACCGTGCTGGAGGCGGGCTGGGCGGGCGCGGTTCGGGCTCATATCACCCAGCATCGCGGCATGGCGGCCCATGGTGACCTGGCCTTCACCGCGACAGGACCGATGCCGCGGATCGTGGCAGGCTGGGCGAACTTGCGTTCGAGGCTGTTCGGGCTGCCTTATGGCGATCAGGCGCTGCTTGTCGAAGCCGGGCTTCTGGAAGAGTTGGGCGGCTATCCCGCGCTGCCGCTGATGGAAGATGTCGCGATGGCGCGCAAGCTCAGGGGGCGCTTGCGCCGGGGCGGGTTCACCGCCCTGACCAGCGCCCGAAGATACGAGACAGAAGGCTGGTTGCGTCGGGGCGCGGCGAACCTGGCTTTGCTGTTGCGCTATTTTTCCGGCGCCGACCCACACGATCTAGCGCGCGCTTATCGGCCGTCTCGCCGCCGGTCTTGAACTGGAGTTCATGCAGGCTCGCATAGAGCCCGCCCCGGGCGAGCAGATCCTCGTGCCGCCCCTCGTCCACGATGCTGCCCGCCTCCATCACGACGATCTTGTTCGCATCCCGCACTGTCGAAAGCCGATGCGCGATCACCAGCGTTGTCCGGCCCTTGGAGAGCCGTTCCAACGCCTGCTGGACAACCGCTTCGGACTTGGCATCCAGCGCCGAGGTGGCCTCGTCGAGCAGCAGGATCGGCGTGTCGCGCAAAAGCGCACGGGCGATGGCGACGCGCTGGCGCTGCCCGCCCGAAAGGTTCGAGCCGCGCGGGCCGACGGGGCTGTCCAGCCCTTCCGAAAGCTGGGGCAGGAAATCACTCACGTGGGCGGCGTCGAGCACTTCTTTCAGCCGAGCCTCGCTCACATCCTTTCTTCCCAGAAGGATGTTTTCCCGCAGGGTTTCGTCGAAGAGCGCGGCATCCTGGCTGACCACGGAGAAGAGGCTGCGCAGGTCGTCCAGCGTCATGTCGCCGGTCTTGACGCCGCCGATCGTGACCGCGCCGCTATCGGGATCAACCAGCCGCGTGAGGAGGTTGAAAACGGTGGATTTACCCGCGCCCGAAGCCCCGACGAGCGCCGTTGTCTTGCCTGCCTCGGCGGTGAGGCTTGCCCCGGTGAGCACCTGTGTGTCGCCATAGGACAGGTTGACGTCCCTCAGCGCGATCTCCGGCGTTCCCTCGGGCGCGGGCTTTGGATCGGCTGGTGACTTGAGCTGAGGTTCCATCTCGAGAAGTTCGCGCAAACGCTCTATGCCGCTTGCCGCGATCTGCCATGCGCCGCTCACCGCGCCGAGCCGACGCAGGGGCTCGAAGGCAAAGCCGATGGCCGTGAAGAAGGACATGAACTGGCCGACGGTCTTCTCGCCGGAGATGATCTCGGAGCCGCCGTAGATCAGCACGCCGACGAAGCCGAGCCCTGACATGAGGTCGATGAGCCCCGGCATGACGGCGCTGCCTGCATGAGCCCGGACCTCTGCCTTGACCAGGTCGTCCGTGAGCGAGCCGTACTGGCGGCTCTGGTAGTCTTCGAGCCTGTTGAGCTTCACCGGCACGATGCCGTGAAACACCTCGTCGAGCCGCGTTGCCAGCCGCGCGCCGAGATCGCGGGCTTCACGGGCGCGAGCGCGCACGAATCGCTGCGCCAGCCGTGTCGGCGCGAGGACGAGCGGGGCTCCGATGAGAGCCACCAGCGTCCAGACCCAGTCTACCGAGATCGCCACGCCCATGAGCACAAGCAGCGTGACGAAATCGCGTCCCGCGCCCATGATCACCGCGCGCCAGCCATCGTTGATCGCCATCACGTCAGCCTGCACCCGCTGGATGAGAAAGCCGGGCGGATGGGTCTGATGAAAGGTGCCGTCCTGGCGCATGATATGGGCGAGAAGATCGGTCCTGAGCGCCGCCGCCATCTTCTGCATGATATAGGCCAGCGTCACTTTCTGTCCCACGGCAGCCACGGCGCGGCCTGCGAAGATACAGAAGATCGCCAGTGCGACCCATGTGATCGCGCCTTCGTTGCCCTCGATGAAGACGGTGTCGAACATCGGACGCATGATGTAGCTCAGCGCGCCGAGCATCGACCCTTCGATGACCATGAACACCATAGCCAGCGCAAGGAACAAGCGAAAACGGTTCAGGTATCTGTGCCATAGCCAGCGAAAGAGCTGTCGGCTGTGTTGTGCGTCGTCGGACATGAAGCGCGGCTCGGCTGTTTTCGTTTCACCCGCTTTAGAGAACGGGCGTGCGCGTGGCAAGCTCTGGAACTTCCCGCTGGGGACGGGCGCGGCATTGACGCCGCTTCGCGGGTGGCTACAGTCGGCGGAAACTCTTTGGAACAAAAGCTCGGAATAGGCTCCATGAACAAGACGATCGAAGGCGCCGGCGGGCGTGGCTACCTGGCCATTCCGGGGCCGTCGGTGATGCCCGACGCAGTGTTGCGTGCCATGCACAGGGCTGCGCCCAACATCTACGAGGGCGAATTGCCCGACATGATGGAGGGGCTGACCCGTGGCCTCAAATCCGTCGCGCGGACCGAGGGTCATGCCGCGATCTATATCGCCAATGGGCATGGCGCATGGGAGGCGGCTCTGGCCAATGTGGTCGCGCCGGGTGAAACCGTGCTTGGGCTTTACAACGGCCGTTTCGGCGTGGGCTGGGCGGAAATGGCCTCTGGGCTCGGTGCCGAGGTTCAGCCGCTCGATTTCGGCCTAAAGGCTCCGGCTGATCCGGCGCGGCTGGAAGAGGCGCTTCGGGCGGACGGGGCGGGCCGGATCAAGGCTGTGCTCTGCACCCATGTCGATACGTCGACTTCGATCCGCAACGACATTCGCGCCATTCGCGGCGCGATGGACGCGGCCGGGCATGACGCGCTGCTGATGGTCGATTGTATCGCCTCGCTCGGTTGCGACAGGTTCGAGATGGACGCCTGGGGCGCGGATGTGGTTGTCGCGGCCTCGCAGAAGGGGCTGATGGTGCCGCCGGGGCTGGGCTTTCTGTTTGTCAGCGAGAAGGCGAGAGAGGTGCGGCGCGCCATGCCCCGCGTGAGCCGCTATTGGGACTGGTCCCCGCGCACCGAACCGGAGATGTTCTACCAGTATTTCGGCGGCACCGCGCCTACCCATCATCTCTACGGGCTGCGCGCTGCGCTGGATATGATCGAGGCGGAGGGATTGGAGGCGATCTGGCAGCGCCACGCGCGGCTCGCCTCGGCGATCTGGGCAGCCTGCGAGGCCTGGGGGCAGGGCGGCCCGCTCGCGCTCAACGTGGAGGACAGGGCCTGCCGGTCCTGCGCGGTGACGGCGCTTCATGTCGGCAAGGAATACGGTCTGCGCCTGCGCCGCTGGACCGAAGCGCAGGCCGGTGTCACCCTCGGCATCGGGCTTGGCATGTCGACCGAGGAAGACCCGGCGGGCGAGGGCTTTTTCCGCATGGGCCACATGGGCCATGTCAACGCGGGCATGATCCTCGGGGCACTCGGGGCGATGGAATCCGGCTTCGAGGCAATCGGGTTGCCGCGCGGTCAGGGTGCCCTGGAGGCGGCGGCGAAGGCGCTGGCATAGATCATATGCCGGTGCCGGATGGCGAGGTCTCTTCGGGTCTGCGTCTCAGGAAGAAACAGCCAGTCACTCGCGAGCGTCGATGCTTCGATCCTAAAGCGTCCCGCCAAAAACCTGCAACGCTGCTTTTGGCGGGGCGCAGTACAAGATTTGAACGGAGCACGCGCTCCGCCTTTATCTGATGTCTCAGGTCAACGGCGGAACGCAATAGGCTTCGCATGTCAAATCACTGAGACCAAGCAAACGTTCCGGTTTTCTTGCCGCTCATGTCGTGAAAAGTACCCTTTCCATCGGGCCTGAACAAATAGACGACCCCG
>JAWLEL010000008.1:0-19205 GCA_041686165.1 Lentibacter sp. | reverse complement strand
CATGTAGAAGCGATCGGCCGGCGCTCCTTCCCGGAAAATCGCCGTGCCCTCTTCGTATCGACGGGACGTTGCCTGATCCAGGATGGTCCTGATCTGACGACGGTCCAGCTTCGAAAATGGCGGCAGATGCGTCAGCAGGCTCTCATCGAGCCGCGGCAGGGTCTTGGGCGGGTCCAGTGTCACCCGGCTCTTTTCTCACATCCGCGCCCGACGCACCAGAAAAGCCTCGCAGCCTGCGCCAATCGCTCCGGATGTTGTGCCAGCGCAAATAGCTCTCGCCGGGAAGCGCTACATTTGGCTCAACGATCAATCAACACAGAAAGGAACAGTCAGATGATCCGCAGTTTTACCACAGGCCTTCTTCTCGCCGCAGTCATGGGCGGAGCCGCCTTCGCCGAGACCTTCGAAGTCAAGATGCTCAACAAGGGCGAAGACGGTGCGCGCATGGTGTTCGAGCCGAGCTTCATACAAGCCGCCCCTGGCGACACCATCAAGTTTCTCGCCACCGACAAGGGCCACAATGCCGAAATCAACAAGGGCATGATCCCCGACGGTGCCGAAGGCTTCAAGGGCCGGATCAACGAGGAGATCGAAGTCACACTCGATGCCGAAGGCGTCTACGGCGTGATCTGCAAGCCGCACTACGCAATGGGCATGGTGATGACCATCGCCGTGGGCGACGTGGACGTGCCCGGGGATTTCCTTGAAGGCCGCATCCCGCGCAAGGCCGAGCAGCGCTTCGAAGAGCAATTGAGCAACATGTAAATCACCTGTGCGTGCGGGGCCATCCCGCCGCACACCCCCCACCCAGGAGAAAGAAATGACCAAGTTCATCAACCCAGGCCTCATGACGACCAGCCGCCGCAACGTGCTGCGCGGATCGCTTCTGGCTGGCGCCGCCGCCATGAGCGGCGCAGGCGCAATGGCCGCCAGGCGCACGCCGCAACCGATCAAGGCCGATGCCACCTCGCGCGACCTGCACAAGGCGGCCGCAAAGCAGACCGCCGAGAGCAATGCCAAGCCGGCCGATCTCGAGGGCTATACCCGCGTCAAGCAAGAGCTGGTGATGCCGCCCTTCGCTCCCGAGCACGAGCAGGTGGCGACAGGCGGGCCGAAGATCGTCGAGATCACCATGGACACAACCGAGAAGCTCATGGTCGTCGACGAGGACACCGGCGCCTCCGTCTGGGCGCTCACCTTCAACGGCTCCGTCCCCGGCCCGCTGATCATCGTTCACGAAGGCGACATGGTCGAGCTGACACTGCGCAACCCCGAAGACAGCATGATGGAGCACAACATCGATTTTCACGCCTCCACAGGCGCGCTGGGCGGCGGTGGTCTCACCCATGTCTACCCCGGCGAGGAATGCGTCCTGCGCTGGAAGGCGACCAAGCCGGGCTGCTTCACCTATCACTGCGCCCCCGGCGGCGCGATGATCCCCTATCACGTCTGCCACGGCATGAACGGTGCCATCATGGTTCTGCCGCGCGACGGTCTGAAAGACGCGCAAGGCAACCCGCTGCGCTATGACAGCATCGCCTATATCGGCGAACAGGACTACTACCTGCCGATGGACGACAACGGCGACTACAAAACCTATGAGGCCGCCGGTGACGACTATGCAGACAGCCTCGACGCGATGCGCACACTCGTGCCCACCCACCAGGTGTTCAACGGCGCGGTTGGCGCCCTCACCGGTGAGAACGCGCTCAAGGCCAAGGTCGGCGAAACCGTCCTGATGGTGCACAATTCGTGCAACGTCGACAGCCGCCCGCACCTCATCGGCGGGCACGGCGACTACGTCTGGGAGAGCTCGTTCACCGACGTGCCGCTCACCGGCATGGAAACATGGTTCGTCCGCGGCGGCAGCGCGGCGGCGGCAATGTACACCTTCGAGCAGCCGGGCGTCTATGCCTACGTCAACCACAACCTCATCATCGGGGCGATGCTGGGCGGCACGGCGCACTTCGTCGTCGAAGGCGAATGGGACAACACCCTGATGGAGCAAGTCGTGGCTCCGCGACCCTTCGAAACCTGACCCGAAAAGGAAACCCCATGACCGCCGCCAGAGAAACCATGCCGATCCTCACGTCACCCCTTCGTCTGACCGGATTGGGCATATTGGCGGCGGCCCTCATCGGAGCCGCGTTCTACCCGCGCGGCTCCGATCCTGATTTGACACTCCTTCCCGAGATGGCCGGCGCGCCTGTCACCCTCTCATCCGGCTCGCAGCTCTATACCCAGAAATATGAAGTGACCGTCGCGGAATGGAACACCTGCCATGCGCAGGACGGCTGCACATTGCACTTGCGCGAGCGCCCCGGCCAGAACCCGAGCCTGACGCCCGCGACCGGCCTGAGCTATGTCGATGTGCGCGAATACCTTGCCTGGATCAACGAGCGGACAGGTGCGGCCTTCCGCCTGCCAACGGCTGTCGAATGGCGCGAGATGGCCGCATCCGTGCTGCCCGAAGAACCCGATCCCATCTTCACCGATCCATCGCTCACCTGGGCCTCGACCTACCTCACCGAAGGGTCCGCCCCGCGCGCATTGAAACCGCAGGGGAGCTTCTCCGTCTCGCCCGAGGGCATCGCCGATCTCGACGGGAGTGTCTGGGAATGGACGCAGGAATGCTATGCAGGCTCGTCGGGCGCGATCACTGACTCGGAACGCTGTCCGGCTTTCTTCGTCGGTGGCGAGCATGTCGCGGCCATGTCATACTTGGTGCGCGACCCGGCCCGCGGCGGCTGCGCCGTTGGCACGCCTCCGGCCCATCTGGGCATGCGCCTTGTCACCGAATATCCGACTGGACATGCCCCGGCCGGCTCATGACCGGGAGCCACCGAAGGTGCCACGGGGCCATCAGGAACAGGCGGGTACGGCCCGACCCCAGATTTCCTCGATCTGATTGGCGATTGTCATGGGATCCACCGGCTTGGTGATGACGGCCAAGGCGCCCTTCTGGAGAAGCTCTTCCGAAAAACTGTCTTCGGCCTTGGCTGTCAGGAAAACTGTGGGCAGGCCGCTCAGCTCCGGTCTCGATGTCAGCGCCTTCCAGACATCCTCTCCGGACATGTCCGGCATCATGACATCCAGCAGCAGCAACTGAGGGTCAAGGCCATCCGCGGCCTCCACGGCAGCTTCGCCGGTTGCAAACTGATAAACCTCGAAAGACCCGACGGTTTCCAGCGCCATCTTGATGATGATCCGGATATCATCATCATCGTCAACGTGAAGAATTTTCTTCAAAGGCTGTGCTGTCATGCCTGTCTCCTACTGAGAACAATTTGTGAGTGCGGGATCTGTCCCGAACTCATGGCGCTCCTGTTTCCTTGGCCTCGAGCATTTCCACGCTGTTTACGAGATGCGGCGGGATCCGGAAGAAGAAGGTGCTGCCCTTTCCGACTTCGGAACGGAAGTCGACCGGGTATTCGAGCCGCTCCAGGATCGCGTGGACGATAGCGAGGCCCAGGCCGGTCCCGGGCCGCACGCGGCCATCGGCGGCGCGTGCCTGGGAAAAGGGTTTGAACAACGTGCTGTACTGGTCTTTCGCGAGGCCGGGCCCCTGATCGGAAACCGCGACAATGATGCTGTCGCCGTCGAGCGCGATCCCGAACCGGACCGTGCCGCCCTCCGGGGAATACTTAATGGCATTGGAAGCGAAATTCGTCACGACCTGGCCGATGCGCTCGGGGTTGCCGACAACCATGGCGGTATGGATGTCACTTTCGATCTTGAGCTGCACCTGATTTTCCCAGGCCGCACCGGCAACGAGCTCGACTGAATCGTGAACGCAATCGACGATATTCATCTCGGAGACGGAGAAATCCATCTTGTTGCTATTGATCTTCTCGAGGTCAAGAATGTCATTCACGATGGTCAGAAGACGGTCAGTGTTGCGCACTGCCATATCGACCAGTTTTTGCGACTCGTCGTCGAGGTTGGCGACCACGCCGGCCTTGAGCAGCCGCAACGCGCCGTGGATCGACGTCAGGGGCGTGCGCAACTCGTGGCTGACTGTCGAAACGGTCTGCACCTTTTCGGTCTGGGTGCTTTTGCGGCAGGCAATGTCACGCAGGACGGAGACATAAAACGTCCCTTCGTTTTCGATTTTCATCAGCCTGGTCGAAATCTCGACCGGGCCGGTCGGATGCACGACCTCGAGAACAACCGGTTCTTGCCTTCCTGTATGAAGGGGCGCCATTGCGCGCTTGAATGTATCGGTGTCGAAATTTGCGATGGTGTCGCTGATCAGCCTCTGGTGCAGTTCCTCGGCAATCCAGCCATGGCGATTTCGCGCTGCCGCGTTCATGTAGCGAATGGAAAGGCTTTCGGCATCATAGACATAGACGCCGTCCTGCAGATCTTCGAGGATAGTTTCGAGGAACGAGGAGTCAGGGGCATTCGCCTCACCAAAGCACGCGAAAACGTCCGATTGGCTTTGTATACTTACCTTGCTCTGCATTCGTGCCTCTTATGCCGTGCTGAATGGCCGACCAATTGATCGTGAAAAATAGTTGTGATCCTGTTAGGACTGGAAAAAGGTAAAGATAAGGCAATTCTTCCAGAAAAAGGTTCGCTCGGCATCTTCATGCGGCAAGCTTTCGTGCCTGCGCGTTGAAAGGCAGTGAAATCGTGAAGGTGCTGCCGTGCCCGAGATTGCTTGCGGCCGTGATCGTGCCACCGTGCAACTCGATAAGCTCTCGCGTGATCGTGAGGCCAAGCCCGGTTCCGCAATTGCGGCGAGTCACGGAGGAGTCGACTTGCACGAACTGGTCAAAGATCTGCTCCAGCTTGTCATGCGGAATACCGCAGCCCGTATCGCGGATGATGAGCCGGGCGTGGGTGTCATTGTAGTCTGAAGTGATGCTGACGCCGCCGACTTCCGTGAACTTGATCGCGTTGCCAACCACGTTGATCAGCGCCTGTTGAAGCCTGGTCGGATCCGCCTTGATCTCGATCGGCTCGACGTCCGTGCTCAGCTCGATGTTCTTTTCCGCAGCGTTCACGCTGAAACTGTCCAGAACGGTATGAACCACATCCTTCAGGTCGGTCGGTTTTGGGCTGAGTTCGATCGAGTCCGCCTCGAGCTTGGCGCGGTCGAGAATGTCATTGATCAGGCCCATCAGGTGATCACTGGCCACAGTGATGCGATTGGACATGTTCACAACCTCCAAGCGCATGTTGTTAAGCGCCTCTTTGCGTTCCGCCTTCGTTGCCCTCTTGCTGATCGCGCTGTCAAGCGCCTTGAAGCTGGGCAGCACTTCGAGGTTCTCCAGGAAACGCGCATATCCGATGACCGATGTCAGCGGGGTGCGCAACTCGTGGCTGGCAATGTTCAGGAAGTCGCTTTTGGCGCGGTTTGCCGCCTCGGCCCTTTCACGCGCTTGCTTCAGTTCGGTGATATCGACGCGGAAACCGACCGTGTTGCCTTCCGGCGAGCGCGTCTCCGCGATCTTGAGCCAGCGCCCGTCCGAGAGCTTCTCCTCGAACGGCTCCGACGGGTTCCTGTGTTCTGCCATACGCTCTTCGAGCCATTCCTCCTCGCGGCCGATCGCGTCCTTGTACTGGCCCCGTTCCAGCCCCTTGCGAAGAACGTTCTCGTAGGTACTGCCGGGGTAGATCGCATCGCGCGACATGTCGTAGTAGGTCACGTATTTCTCGTTCGCGAAGACCAGGCGATCCTCCCGGTCGTAGAGGGCAAAGCCGTCGTCGATGGAATTGATGGCCGAGCGGAGCTGGTCTTCGATAATCCGCTTGGAGCGGTAAACCAACCAGAGCGTCAGGAGAAGCGCCCCAAGCAGACTGCAGGCCACGAAGGACATGACCCAAACCAGACCCGCCAGACCGTTATCCTGCGGCCAGCCTCTTATCGGCAACAGTCCGATCTGCCAGACGCCTCCGTCAACAGGAATATCGCGCAACACCGGATCTTCGGAAAAAACGGCAGGGAGGCCGAAAAGAAGCTCTCCCGGCCCAGTCGCCGAAGGGCTCTTGCGCATCGCGATCGCGTAGCCATCCATGCCTTGATCCTGTGCGAACTGTGTAAGAAGTCGCTCACGGTCTATGACGACCGATATGATTCCCGCGGCGGACCCGGACTCATCGGGCTGTTGATCTTGATAGTAATAGGGTGTTCTGTGAATGAAGGCGGTGCCCCCCTGGACAAGATCGACAGGGCCGAGAAGAGAGGTCTCGCCCGTGCGCAAGGCCCTGTTATAGGCGGCGAACTGCTCCGGCACCTTGCGATAGTCCAGGCCGACAGCCGACTCGTTCCCAATCATCGGATAGGCCCTTTCGATGATGTAACCTTCGGATTGGGCCATCACGAGAATGGATGGGGTTGTCTCGATCAAAGACGCCACGATCTCTTCGTATTCCTGCTGATCGAGATCCTGATTACGTTCAACGAAAGAGCGGACGGCGCGCGCGATCACGTCGATCTTGGTCAGTTCACGCTGCAAGACACCGACAACCGCGTCGGCATGGTGCTCGGTGCGCTCGATCACATCTTCCCGTTCAGCGGCGAGCAGGCGCGTGTTCACCACATTGGCCACCACAAGGCTCAGCGCCAGAACCAATGTCAGCGTGATCAGCAGGTCAGTGCCGATGTCGCGGTGCTTGAGCACACCTTTCAGGTTGTTCGAATTTACAGCCAAGCTATCAATCTCTATTGTTTTGCGTTCCGGCCTTGCTCGCCTGAAACTGTTGTCGAGCCTGATGAAGAGCGGTCAGTCGTCGAGCAGGTTTTGCTCCATAAGGTCGAGAAGGTCGTTGACCTGCGCGTCCAGAGCGGTGCGTCGCGCGGGCGTGAGGGCGCCGTCAGGTAGCCGCTCGATAGCCGCCTCGATGTCTCTGGCCCGGTTTCCGATCGGCGTGAGGCCAAGGCTTCCGGCGACGCCGCTGATGCGGTGAGCCTCGGCGGAGATCACCGCGAGCGCAGTCTCAGCATCCTGCGTGTCGGTGTTCACCAAGACCCTTGCCGCTTCGATGCGGCCAATCCGTTCGTCCAGCCCCCTGCAGAAATCGCGTCGCAGCGTCTCGAGCGCTTGCTCGACAGACCCCTGCGCCGCAGCTGATTTTTCGATCGCCCCGCTCATGCGACCGCCCGGAAACTGATGTTGTATCCGTTCCCGTTCGACGATTGCGCCGCGCGTCGTGCACGGCTGATCAGGGTTGTGGGTCCGTTCTTGCCGAACAGGCCCGTGCGCACCGGCTCGCCCATGCTGATCTCGGGGAGGGTCATATCGATCGCGGCGAAGCGCGGGCGCAGGGGCGCGAGTTGCTGCTGGAGGTTGGTTTCGATGCTCTCCTGGTCCACACGCGGCTGGTCGATGAGAAGGGCGACAATATCCCCCTTGCCGGGACAGACGATCATGTGCGGAAACGCGGAAAGAGATTGCGATATGGCCTGCGCCAAATCCCCGATGAGGACCGCGTAGTAAGTCGGGTCCAGCATCTCGAAATAGCTCTCCGCGCCACGCATGTGAAACCCGATCGCCGAGCTTTGACGCAGCCGGAAGCCCCCTTGTTTCAGGAGAAAGTTCTCCATCGACAACATGCTGACAGCACCATCCACCTCATCGAGGAGGATCTCGCCGTCGAATTTGGCCGAAGGGTAGAGGATCGCTTCCTGCTTGAGGACATGCTCATGCATCAGTTGGGCATGGGCGCGTTCATCGAGGATTTTCCTGGCCATCTCGAGACGGATCTTCAACTCCACCATGTCGAGCGGCTTGGTGATGTAGTCATTCGCCCCGGCCATGAAAGCGGCATCGATCGAGCTTTTGTCGGTCAGCGCCGAAAGCATGATAATCGGCGTTGCCTGGTGATGCGGGATCGCGCGCAGGTGACGGACGAGTTCGATCCCGTCCATGGGCTTCATCTGGATATCGACGATGAAACACTCGACAGCTCTCCCTTCCCCCGATGCGATCTCGAGCGCGTCCGGTCCTGAGAGCACCGTATCGACCTGTGTGTGCCCAAGCTGCTTGAGCCGCGTTGTCAGCAGGTCGCAAAAGATTTGCTCGTCATCTACCGCCAGAATCCGCATTGTTTCTCTTTCTACCTTAATTTTCTGCTCTCCCTATGATTGTTCTCAATCGAATAGGGCAAAAATAGGGCAAATACCTGAATAATGGTGTCTTTCTTGAGGTAATCACTCTTAAGCAGAGCAAAGTCGCCATTTGCGCTCGTTCCCGGTCAGTCCTTGCAATACACGACACCTCACACTAGATACCGACGGTTGGTCGGTTGCATGGATGGCAGGACGGTGAAGGCAGACAAATCTCAGGCGAGACGACGCAGGATGGCGCCGGGCGCACGGCGCGAGGCGATTCTCGATGCGGCGCATGGGTTGTTCACGGCGCACGGCTGGGAGGCGGTGACCGTGGCCAATGTGCTCGAAGCTGCCGGCCTTTCCAAGGGTGGTTTCTATCACCACTTCTCCTCCAAGGAAGATCTGCTGTCCGGTCTGATCGCCCGCTTTGCCGAACATGCCATACGCGCGGCGCAAGCCACCCCCTCGTCGGGTGACGCGCTGGCGCGGCTCAACGGTTTCCTGATCGGCTCGGCCCGCTGGACGGCCGACAATTCCGATGATCTGCGCGGCATCGTTGAGATCGTCTCACGGCCGGGCAATGAAATCCTCCTGCGGCGGATCTGCGATGCAGAGGAAATGATCGTCCTGCCCGTGCTGGTGCAAATCATACGGGAAGGCGCCAGCGAAGGCACGTTCGATACAGTGGACGCCGAGATCACCGCGAAGATTATGCTGAGGCTTGCCCAGGAACGCCGGGAAAGCCTTGTCGAGGTGCTCTGCCTCACAAGAAAGGGCAATATCGCCGCCGCCATGGACAGGCTTGTCGCCCGCATGCAATCGGAGGGCCGGATCTTTGACCGGCTGCTCGGCCTGCCCCCGGGGAGCGTCGCAATGTCCAACCCGCTCGAATGCCGCCGCATGTTGTCGGGACTTCGAGGGTCCGGTCGGAACGGCGACGGACTGGTCGAACCGTCCGGCAAGGAAATCCAGCCCTTCGGAGAAGCCAGTTGATACCACTCAGGGGCTTGAAATCGCTGGCGGAAAAGCGCCTGCTGGGCGAGCGCCGCGCAAGACGCCGCGAAGCGGCCAAGATGAAACAATGCAAGCTCGGCAAGAGCCGCTCACATCGGGGACAAAGATGACTGAGAAACCGGAACACCTGTCCTTTCAGGATGACAAGGGTGCCTCGCGCTCGACATGGATTGCCGCGGTCCTTGTGATCGCCATCATCGCCTGGATGGGCAGCGGATATGTTCTGCCTTCTGAAGATCCGGATACGCCAAAGGAGTCCGAAACGGAGATCGAGCCGGTTTCCGTGGCCTTCAAGCAATCCTCGCCCGAAGAGGTGACCCTTTTCTTCCAGGCCGAGGGCCAGGCGCAGCCCGATCGCGACACCTCCATTCGCTCCGAGACATCAGGCGAAGTCTCCGAAGTCCTGAGCGACAAGGGCGAAGACGTGGCCTCGGGCGCAGTCATCGCGCGCCTGTCCGCAAACCGTGCCAACGCCGATCTGTCCCGAGCACGCGAAGAGCTTTCCCGTGCGCAACGCGAGTTCGACAACGCCTCCGAACTTCTGGATCGGGGAGTCGCCACGACAGACCGCGTCAGCCAGGCCCGCGCCACGCTCGCCGCTGCGCAAGCCTCGGTCACCAGCGCCGAGGAGGCCCTCGATGCGCTCGATATAACAGCGCCCTTCGCGGGGCGGATAGAGACATTGTCGCTCGATCCCGGCGAGTTCGTTCAGGCAGGAGCGGATGTCGGGCGTATCGTCGACAACCGCCCCCTGACAGTAGCGATCCAGGTGCCGCAGCAGGCGCTCAACCGGATCAAGAACGGTCAGACCGCGACGGTAAAGTTCATCACGGGTGAAGAGCGTGAAGGGACGGTGAGCTTCGTTGGAACGGCCGCCAGCGCCGAAACGCGGACCTTCCTGACGGAAATCTCCGTGGCCAACGAAGACGGAGCCATTCCTGCCGGCATCTCCGCCGAGATCCGCATTCCGACAGGCACGGCGCAGGCCCATTTCGTTCAGGCCTCCACCGTCTCGCTCAGTCCCGAGGGGATCCTAGGGGTGAAAACGGTGGATGACACCGACACCGTGGCCTTCCACCCCGTGCAGATCGTCCGAGCGGAAATCGACGGAATCTGGGTTACCGGGCTGCCGGAGACCTCTCGGATCATCACCATCGGCCAGGGCTTCGTAAACCCGGGAGAGACAGTCAATCCGTCGCAGGCACCGGACACGACCAACCCGCTGGCACAGGGAGACTGAGCCATGGAAACCATCATCGACGCTGCCTTCTCGCGCAGCCGGGTCGTTTTCATGGCACTGCTGGTCATCCTCGGGGTCGGTGCCATTTCCTATGTCTCGATCCCGAAAGAGGCCAACCCGGAAGTGCCCCTGCCGCTGGTCTATGTCTCGACCGGGCTTGAAGGCATCAGCCCCTCCGATTCCGAACGGCTGCTCATCGAACCGATGGAGGCCGAGTTCTCCGCCATCGAGGGGCTCGAGAAGATCGAGGGCCATGCCAGGGAAGGGTTCGCGAGCGTGCAGCTCGAGTTCACGCCCGGCGGCGATATCGATGAAGCACTGGACAAGGTGCGCGAAGCAGCCGACCGCGTCGAAGGCGATCTTCCCGAAGATGCCTATGATCTGACGATCACCGAGATCAACACGGCGCTTTTCCCGATCATCACCGTGATCGTCTCCGGCCCCGTGCCCGAGCGCAAGCTCAATGAGCTGGCCGAGTCGGCGCAGGACGAGGTCGAGGGCCTGCCAGGCGTTCTCGAAGTCGATATCGGCGGAGCGCGCGACGAGTTCATGGAAGTGCTCATCGACCCCACCGTCTTCCAGACCTACAACCTGAGTTTTGACGAGCTCATCGGCCAGCTTCAGCGCAACAACCGCCTGATCGCGGCCGGCGCGATCGAGACGGGCGGCGGGCGGATCGTCCTCAAGGTGCCAGGGCTGATCGAGAACCTCGAGGACGTCATGGAGATCCCCGTGAAAGTGCGGGGCAATACCGTCGTGACATTCGAGGATGTCGCAACCGTGCGACGCACCTTCGAGGACCCTACGGGCTTCGCCCGGATCGAAGGCCAGCCCGCCCTGGCGCTGGAAGTCAAGAAGCGCTCGGGCGCGAATATCATCGACACGGTCGCGGCCACCAGGGCCGCGCTCGAGGGCCTGCGCTCCGACTGGCCGGACAGCATCGAAGTGACCTATCTCCAGGACCAGTCGGAAACGGTCGAAACGCTTCTCTCGGACCTCGAGGCGAATGTCATCGCCGCCGTGATCCTCGTGATGATCGTGATCGTCTTTGCCCTTGGTTTGCGGTCGGCCATCCTCGTCGGCCTGGCCATTCCCGGTGCCTTCCTCGCCGGGGTGTCGGCGCTCTGGATGATGGGCTACACGATGAACATCGTGGTGCTCTTTTCACTCATCCTGGTGGTGGGCATGCTCGTGGACGGCGCAATCGTGACCGTGGAACTGGCCGACAGGCGGCTCGAAGAAGGAGATGATCCCAAGACGGCCTACGCCCGGGCCGCAAAGCGCATGGCATGGCCGATCATCGCCTCCACGGTCACCACGCTGAGCGTCTTTTTTCCACTGCTGTTCTGGTCGGGAATGGTCGGAGAATTCATGAAGTTCCTGCCGACGACCGTGATCCTCACGCTGTTTGCCTCCCTCTTCATGGCGCTCATATTCATTCCCGTGCTCGGCGGCCTGATCGGCAAGCGACAATCGCAGACAGCCGCGGCGAAAGCCGCTATTCGCGAATCCGAGCATGGTGATCCGCGGCGCATCGGCGGGCTGACGGGCCGCTATGTCCGCCTGTTGGAATGGGCGATCCTTCGCCCCGGTGCCACCGTGCTCCTGGCCCTCGCCCTTTTGCTGGGCGGCTTTGGTCTCTACGGGCAGTTCGGCAAGGGCCTGTCGTTCTTTCCTTCCGTCGAGCCGGAATTCATGCAGGTCCAGGTTCGCGCGCGCGACAACTTCTCAATCTATGAACGTGACGCGCTGGTGCGCCGTGTCGAAGAGCGTCTGCTCGGTCGCAGCGAGATCGCCACGGTCTATGCCCGTTCGACCATGAGCGCAGGACAGGGAGACGAGGAAACGATCGGCACCCTGCAACTGGAGCTCGCGGATTGGGATACCCGCCGCCCTGCTGCGGAAATCGGTGCCGAAATCCGCCAGGACGTGGCCGACATCGCCGGAATCGACGTTCAGGTCGAGACGCAAAGCGGCGGGCCGACCAGCGGCAAACCCGTCAACCTGAAGATCGCGGCGCGCAACCCGGCCGTTCAGGCCGGCGCTGTCGAAAAGGTCCTGTCCATCATGGACGGCATCGGCGGCTTCACCGACGTGACCGACACGCGCCCGCTGCCCGGCGTCGAGGTCTCCATCCTCGTCGACCGCGCCGAGGCCGCCCGTTTCGGCGCGGATGTCAGCCTCCTCGGTCAGGCCATCCAGCTTCTGACCCAGGGCATTGCTGTCGCCGACTACCGGCCCAGTGATGCGGATGGCGAAATGGACATCCGTGTGCGCTTTCCTGCCGAAGATCGCTCGCTCGCCGAACTTGGCAACCTGCGTGTTCCGACGGCGGCCGGACTGGTGCCCATCTCGAACTTCGTGACCTTCGAACCGGTCGAGCGCACCGGCACGATAACCCGCATCGACGAAGAGCGCGTCGTGACGATCGAAGCGAATGTCGCGCCGGGCCTTCTGGTCAACGACCAGATCAAGGCCTTGCAGGACGCGCTCGACCAGACCGATCTGCCCGAGGGCGTCAGCTACAGCTTCGCAGGTGAAGCCGAAGACCAGAACGAGGCGATGTCCTTCCTCATCAGCGCCTTCTTCGCGGCGATCTTCCTGATGCTCTTTGTCCTCGTCCTCCAGTTCAACAAGTTCTACCAGGCCTTCGTCGTCATGAGCGCGATCGTCTTTTCGGTCGGTGGTGTTCTTCTGGGTCTGATCATCACCGGGCGCCCCTTTGGCGTGGTCATGGGCGGCATCGGGATCATCGCGCTGGCCGGTATCGTCGTGAACAACAACATCGTCCTGATCGACACCTACAACGACCTCAAGCGCCAAGGCCTCTCTGCGCGCGAAGCCGTGCTCAGAACCGGCGCGCAACGCCTGCGGCCCGTGGTATTGACCTCGGCAACCACGGCGCTCGGTCTGATGCCGATGGTCCTCGGGGCAAACCTGAATTTCTTTACCCGCGAGATCGCCTTCGGCGCGCCATCGACGCAATACTGGACAGAGCTGTCGACCGCCATCGTCGGGGGCCTTGCCGTCGCAACGCTGCTCACGCTGGTCGTGACACCGGCCATGCTCATGCTCGGGGAGAGAGATAAATGAACAGCAAGCCACTTGCGGAGCGGTGTCCGACGGGATGATCTGCAAGATGCTTATCCGGGTTTGACACGGGCAGGGCATTCGGCAGGTCAAGGACGAAAGGCCGGTTGACGGCCCGCCGGGGGGCTATTTCTCGGTCAGCTTCAGCTCGATCCGCCGGTTGCGCGCTCGCGCTGCATCGCTGTCGCCGGTCGCGACGGGCTGATACTGCCCGAACCCGTTCGCGCTCAGCCGCTGCGCCGGGATGCCGAGGAAATTCACCATGTAACGCACCACCGACAGCGCCCGCGCCTGGCTCAGCTCCCAGTTGTCGGCAAATTCGCCCTCCCCCGAGAGAGGAACATCGTCCGTGTGCCCATCCACGCGGATCACCCAGTCGATCTCGTCGGGGATGTCATCGGCCACGTTGCGCAGGATCTCCGCAACCTTGGCGATCTCCATCTCCCCCTCGCGGCTCAAGCTCGCCTCACCGGGGGCAAACAGGACTTCGGACGAGAACACGAAACGGTCGCCCTCGATCCGCACGCCTTCCTGCGCGCCCAGCAGGTCCCTCAGCCGCCCGAAAAACTCCGAGCGATAGCGCTCCAGGTCGGCCTTTTCCGCCTCGAGCCGCTCGCGTTCGGCTTCCTCGAGCTGCCTGCGCTTGCGCTCTTCGGCCGCTGCCCGCGCCAATGCGGCGTTGAGGTCCTGCCCGAGGTTGGAAAGCTGAATCTGGCTGGCCGCCTCGCGCGCCTTGTAGTCGTCAAGCAGCGCCTGCAATTCGCCAAGCTGCCCACGCAGCGCCGAGACCTGACGGTTCAGGAGGGCCTGTTCGCGTTGCGCCTCGGCCGCGATATCCTCCTGTTCCGAGAGCGCCTCCCGCGCCGTCGCGAGCAGCGCTGCGCGCTCCTCGGCCGCGCTCAGCTGCGCCTCCGCCTCCTCTTGCGCCGCCAGCTTCTCGGCCAGGGCGGCGGCCAGCCTGTCCTGCAAGGCGGCCTTGTCTGCCTCGGTCTCTTCGAGCCCAGACAACGCGGCCATGAGCCGGGCCTCCAGTGTCGCCTTTTCTTCCTCGGTCCCTTCCAGCGCACCGATACGCGCCTCAAGCGCGGCATTGCCCTCTTGCAGCCCGTCTATCCTCGAGAGCGCCGCCGCGAGCCTGTCTTCCAGGGCCGACTTGTCCGCCTCCGTCGCCTCAAGGTCAGCCAGAGCCGCCATGAGCCGCGCTTGCACGGCGGCTTTCTCGTCTTCTGCGCCTTCCAGCGCGCCGATCTGGGCCTCCAGTTCGGCATTGTTCTCTTCGAGCCCCTCGGCCCTGGCCAGCGCTGCCGCCAGACGCGCGGTCAGATCCTCCTCTGCCTCATCGGCTGCTGCCAGCAGCGTGAGCGTCTCCTCCGCCTCGGCGCGCGCGCGCTCCAGTTCCAGCGTCATCGCGGTCAGCTCCTGATCGGCATTGGCCAGCCGCTCGCGCAGCGCCTCGGCCGCTTCGACTTCCACAAGCCGCGCCGCCTCTTCCTCGGAAAGCTGTGTCTTGAGGCTCGTGATCTCGGCGGCCTGGGCCTCGGTCTCCGCCTGCGCCTGCGCGATGATCGCTTCAAGCGCCTCGCGCTGCTTGGCCAGATCCGCCGCCTCCTGCTGCGCCGCGCCCAGCGCACCCCGTGCCGTTTCAAGCTCGCTCCGCGCCGTCGTCAACGCCTCTTCTGTCTCGCGCTTTTCCGCAAGCAGGCTTGCCACCTGTGCCTCGAAGTCCGTGATCTTCGCCTCCGCCGCGCTCAGGGCTTCGCCCTGCGCCTCGGTCTGTGACGTCAGCTGCGCGATCAGCGCCGCCTGTTCGGCCAGCCGCCCCTCGGCGCTTTCGATCGACGAGTTCAGCTCACCCACCTGCGCCTCGAGCCCTGCGCTCCTGCGCTGCTCGAGCCCCAGGGCCTGCGCCAGCCTGGCAATCTCCTGGTTCAGCGAGTTCATCTCGCTTTCCTGCCCGGTGATCGTCTCACGCAGCACGAATTGCACCACCATGAAGATCGTCAGCACGAACATCAGGACAAGAAGCAGCCCGGTCATCGCATCCACGAAACCGGGCCAGATCGAGGCTTGCAGCCGCTGTCCTGTGCGCCGCGATAGGGCCATGCTCAGCCCTCTTTGTCCGGTTCATCGGTGCGCGGCGCGCGTTCCGTCAGCTTGTAGCGCTTCGGCTGCACCTGCGTGCCTTCCGCGCCACGCTCCCGCAAGACCTGCGCAAGCGCGTTGAGATCGGTGCGCAGCTCGGACATCATCTCCTGGCGTCCGGCGCTGATCTCCTCGAGCACGCGCAGCATCTGCACGTCGATCGAGCGCAGACGCATCCGGCTTTCCGCGTCCATCCCCGCGCTGTCGCTCGCGTTCCTGTCCTCCTTGCGCAACGCCTCGATAAGCCGCTCCTGCCCATCGGCAACACGCGAAAGTGCCCCCAGGGTCGGGTTCTGATCGCCCAGCCTGTAAGCCAGCCGCTCGATGCTATCGGTCAGGCTGCCGAGCTTCTGATCGACGACAGCCCGGCTCACATCCGACTGGGTGAACATCTGCTGCATTTCTTCCATCTGCCTGGACATATGCTCGAGAACCCCGTCAAGCACGGCCATCTGCGCACTTTCCTCGCCCGCCTCGTCACCCGAGGCAAAGCCGAGCCGCGTTATCGACGACAGCCATTCTTCCAGCTCGCGGTAGAAACGGTTCTGGCCGTGGCCCGCGAAAAGCTCCAGCAACCCCACGACAAGCGAGCCGGCAAGCCCCAGCAGCGACGAGGCAAAGGCCACGCCCATGCCGGCCAGCTGCCCTTCCAGCCCGCTCATCAGCCGCCCGAAAAGCTCGGCGCCGCTCTCGCCTTCATCGGGTGCGAGGCTGCGAATCGTATCGACCAGCGCAGGCACCGTCGTCGCAAGGCCATAAAAAGTGCCCAGAAGGCCGAGGAAAATCAGCAGGCTCACGATGTAGCGGGTGATCTCCCGCTCCTCGTCGATCCTCTGGGCGACGGAATCGAGAATCGAGCGCGCCGAGCCGGAGCTGATCTGCCGTCCGCGCCCGCGGCTGCCAAGCAGCGTGGCCAGCGGCGCCAGCAGAGGCGGCGGGCGGACACCCTCGCGCTCGACAGAATCGGCGGCAAAGGCCTCGATCCATCGCACAGATCGCATGATCTGCGCGACTTGCCAGAACGTCGCCAGGACGCCGACCGCGAAGACGAACAGGATGAACCCGTTGAGATACGGGTTGGCCTGGAAAACCGGCAATACACGCGGCAGCGCCAGCATCGTGACGAATCCCGCCAGCCCGAGCACGATCAGCATCAGCACGATCTGTCGGACAGGATGGGAAAATTGTGGCTCGGCCTCGCGGTCTGGATGCGCCATCCGGGCAACTCCCGACACTTATTTCATTCACGCGGGAGCATAGGCTCAAGCGGCCTTCAAGCCAAGGAAAATGGGCGGCCGGTCGCCACCAAGGCAAAAACGGCGCCCGCCATGCGAACGCCGTCTGGATGCGCAATCTCAGATTCGCTCAGCCTGCGGGCTGACCGTACAAATCCGCGCTGGAAAGCCCGAGCGGGTCTCCAGCCTCGCTGCCCGTTTCTTCGGCGATCATCAGACCGCGGGTGACGTGGCTGTCAAGCTCGCAGGCCACCTGCGGCGCATAGGCAAGGGCAGGTCCTGCGAGAAAGCCTGCGGCGGCTACGATCGGGAGAAAAATTCGCATCGGTTGTCCTTTCCATTGCAGATGCGCCTGTCAGACGTGGGCGCGGCCCTGCGAGGCAGGGCCACGCGCCGCCCGTCATCAGCGGCCGACAGCGTTCTCTTCGTCGTAGCGCTCGGTGTCGACCGTGCTCAGGAAGACATAGCCGTCTTCCGTCGCAATGCTGGACCGTCCGCCTGTACCGTACTGCGACTTGACGTATCGCGATTCGGCAATCGGGCCCTTCTCGCCCGAGCGGAGCGCCTCGTTCAGCGCCTTGTCTTCCGATGTCGTCACGGCAAAGGCCGATGTGGCGGCAATGCTTGCAGCGGCGGTCAGTGTGAGGAGTGTGCGTGTCATGTCGTGTTCCTTTCGAAGTGTGTGGCGCGTCTCGCGCCCTTGGGTGTTCCGGCGGCCGAACCGTCCGGCATGCAACCAATCTGCGCCTTTCCGGCCCCTCTTTCAAAACACCGCTGCTCACCGCGATGTGACAGATCGAGACGGACCTCTCTGAAACTTTTCCACATCTTTCAAAACTTACTTTTATGTATTATTATCAGATATTTATGTGGATCAAAAAAGACGGGTTCTGAAATATTTCACACTGATCACGGCGCTGATAGCGCCGCGTGGCTGATTTCGTGATCGGATCGAATGCCATGACATGGCCGAACAGGACGCCGGAGCGAGGCCACCAGGGAATTTCGTGATAAACATTACCGAAAAATCGCGCCGATCGACGCGGGTCAGCCGCTTTGCCTCTCGGATTCGATCAGTCTCACCCTGGTCACGAGGTGGTCGAGATCGGCATCGGAGATACCCAATTCATGCAGGTGCGCCGCCGTGTTGTAGAGATACTCGCTGTTCGGGCCCCGCCCGCCATGCGCCCCCGCGATGATCCGCGCCTGCTCCTCGAGATCGAGCCCGCCACAATACTGCACGTGCTCGGCATCCACGACATAGGTGACAGCCTCGACAGATCCGCCGCCCCTGAGCGCGATCGGAACCTGCCGTTCAAGATAGGCCGCGGAGACCAGCTCGCGCTCGCGCAAATAGGCCAGAACATCCTCCTCCTGCCCCTCGCGCACGGCAAAGCCCACGCCGGTGCAGCGGGCGCGCGGCACCTCGTCAAGCGCCAGAACAAGGCCGGGGCGCGCCTCGGTCCCGCGGTGATGGATCGAGCGCATGCAGAAGCTGCGGGCATATCCATCGAGCGCCGCGATGCGCATCTGTGCCACATCAAACCCCGGGTTCCATATGAGCGAGCCATACCCGAATACCCACATCGTCATTACACTTGTCCCTCTGCCAGCCCTTCCTCATAAACATGATTGCAAACCGCGATAAAGGCCCGCCCATGAAAAAGCTGCTCGCCGCCGTCCTTCTCTTCGCCCTGCTCTGGTCCGGCTATTGGTTCATCGCCTCCTCCGGCACGCGCGCGGGGTTCGAGAGCTGGTTCGAAGCCCGCCGGGCGGCCGGCTGGCAGGCCGATTATTCCGACCTCTCGGTCAAGGGCTACCCGAGCCGCGTCGACGTGACCCTCGAAAACCCCGCCCTCGCCGATCCCGCCACAGGCCTCGCCTGGCGGGCACCTTTCCTGCAGGTCTTCGCGCTCAGCTACCGGCCCAGCCATGTCATTGTCGCCTTCCCCGACCGCCAGACCATCAGCAGCCCGCGCCAGCGCCTTGACCTCGAGAGCTCCAGCCTGCGCGCCTCTATGGTCCTGGCGCCTGGCCCCGCCCTGGCCTTCGAGCGGGCCAACCTCGCCTCCGATGCCCTGACGATCACACCGGACGGGCGTGCGCCAACCGCGCTGACCGGCCTGAACGCGGCCCTCAAGCGCGAAGGCGACGCTCAGAGCGCTCGATACCGCCTCGCCTTCAATGCCGATGGCCTCGCCCCGCCGCTGCCAGAGGGTGTCTCGCTCTCGAGCGAACTGCCGAAGGCCTTCGAGACTTTCCGGGCCGATGCCACGCTCACCTTTTCACGCCCCTGGGACATCAGCGCCATAGAGGACAGCCGCCCCCAGCCGCGCCGGATCGAGCTGCACCTGGCAGAGGCCGAATGGGGCGCGCTGCGCCTCGCCGCGGCGGGAACGCTCGACATCGGACGGGGTGGCACACC
>JAWLEL010000250.1:0-4348 GCA_041686165.1 Lentibacter sp. | reverse complement strand
CCATCTGGGCGTCGATGCGATCATCAACATGCTCGGCGCGCCGGTGCGGCGCGTCCTGGGGCTGATCTCGGTCAGCCTGTGTATCTTCTTCTCCGTCCTCATGGTGAAGGCCGCCTATGATTACTGGGCCGTTTTCGCGGATCTGCCGCCCACATCGGGACGCTGGTTGCCGACAGGGCTCGACGACAGCGTCCGCAGCCAGAGCTTTTACGAGGTGCAGGACATCCCGATGATGCCGATGTTCGCCTGGCTCGAAGAGGCGATCAACTACGGTGACGAATACGAGAAACTGCCCAAGGTGGTGCCCTATGCGGTGCTGCCGATCTCGATGCTGCTCCTGCTCATCCGTTTCATCCAGGTGGGTGTGCAGATCTGGCGCGGGGAGGCTGACCGGCTCGTGGCGAGCCATGAAGTCGAGGACGAACTCGAAGACGCGCGCGAGCAGCGGGGAGAGAGCTGATGGAAGTTTCGCTGCTTTTTGCCATGGTGATCGGTCTTTTGCTGATCGGTGTGCCGATTGCCGTCTCGCTGGGGCTCAGCTCTGTGCTGTTCCTGCTGATCTTCTCTGACGCGACGCTCGGCTCCGTGGCCGGATCGCTCTTCGAGGCCTTCGAGGGGCATTTCACGCTTCTGGCGATCCCGTTCTTCATACTGGCCTCCTCCTTCATGACCACTGGCGGCGTGGCGCGCAGGATCATTCGCTTCTCCATCGCGCTCGTCGGGCATTTGCCCGGCGGGCTGGCCATCGCCGGGGTCGTGGCCTGCATGATGTTCGCCGCGCTCTCGGGGTCATCGCCGGCCACGGTCGTCGCCATCGGCTCGATCGTCATCGCGGGGATGCGCCAGGTCGGCTATTCGAAGGAATTCGCCGCCGGGGTGATCTGTAACGCGGGCACGCTCGGCATTCTCATTCCGCCGTCCATCGTGATGGTCGTCTACGCGGCGGCGGTCGAGGTTTCGGTGGGGCGGATGTTCCTTGCCGGTGTCATTCCCGGCTTGCTGGCGGGCCTGATGCTGATGATCACGATCTATGTCATCGCCAAGGTCAAGAACCTGCCCAAGGGTGAATGGGCCGGACTGGACGAGATTGCCGGGTCGATGATCGAGGCATCTTTCGGCCTGTTTCTCATCTTCATCATCCTCGGCGGGATATATGGCGGCGTCTTCACGCCCACGGAAGCGGCGGCTGTCGCGGCTGTCTATGCCTTCTTCGCGGCGGTGACGATCTATCGCGACATGGGGCCGCTCAAGGAAAAGCCCTGGCTCGAAGCCGATGAGAGGGACGCCTTCGGGCTGGGCCTGCGGGTGGTCGTCTTCGCGGCGATCGGCCTCTTGCTTCACGTCTTCGCCTCGAGCCCCGAAGCGGGCGCGTGGTATCCGCGCGAGCTGGGCCTGGCCATCGGTATCGGCTGGGCGCTTGTCTGCCTCGTGACCGGCTGGCTGCTCATGGTCTTCCCGGCGCGGCGCGGCCTGATCGCGACGCTGATCACGGCGGCCCTGGCCATCGGGCCGGTCGCGCTTACACTGGTGTTGCTTGTTCCGGCCAGCGCCAGCGGCATTTCGGGGCTGCTCGCCGAGCTCCTGCCCGCGAGCCTCGTGCCGCATGTGACTTTCGTGCTCACGGCGCTCATCGCGGTTCTGGCGGCGATCTTCGTGGCGATCCCGCCGATCATCTTCACCTATTCGATGGAGGGCGCCGCGCGCGAGGCGCATGCGGTCCAGGCGAGCTACGGGGCGAGCCTTGCCGGCGGCCTCTGGAGCTTTCTGCGCGGGCTGGGATACTCGATCGTCGGGCTCTTTCTCGCTTTCTTCCATCGCGACACGCGCAACACGCTTTTCGAGGCCGGCAAGTTGACCGTGACGCTGCTCTTCGTCATCGCCTTCGCGCTGATCCTCAAGCATGTCCTGACCGAGCAGCAAGTGCCTCAGCAGATCGCCGGGGCGATGCTCGAAGCGGGCTTCGGGCCGGTGATGTTCCTTGTCGTGGTCAATATCATCCTGCTGATCGGCGGCCAGTTCATGGAGCCCTCGGGGCTTCTGGTGATCGTTGCGCCGCTGGTCTTTCCCATCGCGATGGAGCTTGGGATCGACCCGATTCACCTCGGGATCATCATGGTGGTGAACATGGAGATCGGGATGATCACCCCGCCCGTGGGCCTCAACCTCTTCGTGACGAGCGGCGTGGCGGGCATGCCCATGATGAGCGTTGTCAGGGCGGCCCTGCCTTTCCTGATGGTGCTCTTCGTCTTCCTGATCATGATCACCTACATCCCCTGGATATCGACCTTCCTGCCCAACACCTTCATGGGGCCGGAGATCATCACCCAGTGAGGAGGCGCGCCTGAGTTCGACACGCATTCCGGCGCGTTTTCCACAACGCGAAACGGCATCAAGACTTTGCGAGCGCAGTGATGATGGGCTGGAAATCATCCGCCTTGAGCGAGGCGCCGCCCACGAGCGCGCCGTCCACGTTGGAAATGGTGAATATCTCGGCGGCATTGGCGGGCTTCACCGAGCCGCCATAGAGCAGGCGGGTGGAGCGGCCGATGCCGGGCCCGAAACGGCGCTCCAGCCGGGCGCGGATGAAATCATGCACCTCCGCGATCTGGGCGAGGTTTGGCACCTTGCCGGTCCCGATCGCCCAGATCGGCTCGTAGGCGACGACGAGGTTCTCGCCCGTGATGCCATCGGGGATCGACCCCGCGAGCTGACCGCCGATGATGTCGAGCGTGTTCCGTGCCTCGCGTTCGGCGAGGCTTTCGCCGAGGCAGACGATGGCCGTCAGCCCGGCCTCCTGCGCCGCGCGGGCCTTGGCACGAACGATCTCGGAGCTTTCCTCGTGCGCCTCGCGGCGCTCGGAATGGCCCAGGATGACGGCTGAGGCGCCGGCATCCTTGAGCTGAACGGCGGAAACGTCACCGGTATGCGCGCCTGACGTTTCCATATGGCAGTCCTGCGCGCCGATGAGAATGCCGGTGCGCGCGGCGCGCGCGGCGGCTGGTGCGATGAGCGTGGCGGGGGGGCAGATGAGAATGTCGGTGTCCGAGCCGAAGCCGGCCGCGGCCAGGGTATCCAGCAAGGCCAGGTCGGCGCTCAGCCCGTTCATCTTCCAATTGCCTGCCACCAGTTTGCGCCGCATCGAACCCCTCCTGTCACTGTTTCCCCGATCCCCTAGCAGGATGTGGCAGGTCCGCCAAGAAAAAGGGGCAGCCATCGCCCCTTGCACGCCCTGCTCTCGGCGTTAAAACTGGAGCATCAGCTTGAGGGGTAGGGGCCAATGATCGGAAAAATCGACTTCGCGGCATTGGAGGCCGGAGACAGCGCTGCGCGCGCGGCGCTGGAACGCGGTGTGCTCGAGACCGGGTTCCTGAGCGTGGTCAACACGCCGATCGGTGAGGCGGATGTCAAGGAGGTGCTTGACGCCTACCGGGCCTTCTTCAAGCTTCCGCTCGCCCAGAAGGATGCCGTCAACATGGCGCGCACCGGATCGAACCGGGGCTGGGGCGCGGGCGGCTCGGAGCAGGTCGATCCGATGTCGAACCCCGACTACAAGGAGGTCTTTGATTGCGGCTTCGAGCTCGCGGCGGATGATCCCCTGCGCGGCGCGGGGCTGCTTGTCTATGGCGAGAATTGCTGGCCCGAGACACCCGGGCATTTCGCGCCGGTGATCCAGTCCTATTATGCGCGGGCGATCGCGCTATGCCGCCGCCTGCTGCGCCATATCGCCGAGGCGGCCGGGCGTGACAGGGATTATTTCGAGGACAAGTTCACCCGCCCCATGGCGTTGCTGAGGGGCAATTATTACCCCGAGCGGCCCGACTGGGCGGGGGCGAAGGATTTCGGCATCGCCGCGCATAGCGATTATGGCTGCCTGACCTTGCTGACGGGTGACGGCACACCGGGGCTGGAGGTGAAGGGGCCGGACGGAGGCTGGCATGGGGTCGATGTTCTGCCCGGAGAGTTCGTGATCAATTTCGGCGAGATGCTCGAGATGTGGTCCGGCGGGAAGGTCAAGGCGACGTTGCACCGTGTGGTGGGCAGCGGGCAGGAGCGCATCTCGATCCCGATGTTCTTCAACCCCAACTACGACACGGATGTTTCGCCCGAAGGACAGCCGCCGATCACGGCAGGAGAGTATCTGACGCGCCGCTATGACGAGACCTACCTGCATTTGCAGGGCAAGGATGCTTGAGAGTGCGCATGCTTGGTGCGCGGCGCGGGAGCCGTGAGATATGTTTCGCGTGGTAGAATGATCGGGCTTTTCGCTCTGTCGAGCGATCCGTTGGGGGGCTAGCCCCCCAAACCCCCCAGGATATTTTCAGCAAGAAGAAGGGCGGGGGCTTGGCGA
>JAWLEL010000249.1:0-4391 GCA_041686165.1 Lentibacter sp. | reverse complement strand
TGGGCTCGGCTCTCTCGAAGGCGTGCTTCTGGGAAGTGTCTCTCACAAGGTAACGAGCTTGGCCAAATGCCCTGTTCTGGTTGTCTAAGGCGTCCCGCCTTTAACCCGAGACATCAGATAATGGCGGGGCGCGCGCATCCATCAAGCCTTGCACTGCGCTCCGCCGAAAGCCGTGTTTCGGGTTTTGGCGGAACGCTTGGGCGACGCCATGGTTCTGGCTGGCGAAACACCTTCGCCTTGCTTTCACGCTCTCTTTTCTGCGGCCCCTCGACAGAATGGTCGCGAGCGTGATCGCGCGGTCGGGTCCAGTCAGGCCGAGGCGGCGTGCCGTCCGCCCGGCGCATGGGACTGCCTTGCTGATCTGTGGTGACGATCCGGGCCTGATCAGGCTCGGTGATTGCGCAGCGCGCATCGGCGTGGCAGAGAGTTGAGCGGAGGCGTTCAATGCATCTGGACCAGCGCGACCTGGACATACTACGCGTGCTCGCTGCCGAGGGCCGCATCACGAAAGCGGCTCTGGCCGGGCGGATCGGGCTTTCGCCCACGCCGTGTTGGGACAGGTTGAAGAAGCTCGAAAAGGCGGGGCTGATCGAGGGCTATGGCGCGAGGATCAACCTCAAGAAGATTGCACCCCATGTAACCGTTTTTGTCGCCGCCGAACTGAACGATCATACCGCGGCGAGTTTCCAGGCTTTCGAAGCGGCCATGGGCCGCTATGACGAGGTCGTGGCCTGCTGGGCACTGGGCGGGGGCTTTGACTATATCATGCAGATCGTCACAAAAGACATCGACGCCTACCAACGCCTGATCGATGAAATGCTCGACGCCCACATCGGCCTCAGCCGCTATTTCACCTATATCGTCACCAAACCCGTCAAGGGCAATGGCATCCCGCCAATATCGCTGATTGCGGGAGGGTAGGGCAGAAGCCTCCTAAAGCGTCCCGCCTGCAACCTGAGCTATCAGACAAAGGCGAGGTGCGCGCATCCACCAAGCGTTGCACTGGGCTCCGCCAAAAGCAGTGTTTCAGGTTTTGGCGGCACGCTTTGGTGGGCCTTGCCGCGCTGGACTGTTCGAATGCAATGTTCGAAGTCAGCCTGTCACGCTCTTCTGAGAGCAGGAAGGCGCCGGAAAAGGAAATTCGACAGGAAATGACCTGCGGGATCGCTCAATGAGTCAACCCGCGCGCAAGACGCATTTGCAAGTCACTCAAGTGTCGCGTCAAAGGTGATCACCACGCGGTCACCGCCGCTCGCCACCTCTGTTGCAATCTTGGCATTCAGGATGTCCTGGCCCGAGAACTCGATTGACGTTTCTTCAACCTCGGCCTGTTGCGGGCGGATGTCGTAGCCGCCGCCTTCGAGGGCGTCCGACCAGTCGCTGAAAAGCTCATCGACGTCGGTCGCGGTGCTGAAAGAAAACATCCGGATGCTGGAGCCGATTGCGCGATCAGTCTGCACCTCTGCGTCATCGGGCAGCGCCAGCTCCTCGGGCACCCAGCCCTGGGGCATCTCGTCGGCATAAGCGATCACCGTCGCGAAGAGAGTCAGCACAAGGCCGAAAAACATGTCCCTGACTTGTCCGCCAAGACGACGAAACGAGATTGCGTCCATCGTGGAGCGGGGCGGGGCCGCAGCGCTGATTGCGCCGAAAGGGCTGGAAGCGGTGATCATGAAGACGAAAGTAACGTGGCGGTTCATATCTTCAACTCGATTTCTCTCGCTCTCGAGGTGAATTGGCGGATTTCCGCGAGCCTGACACCTGCGCTCCAACCCCCATCAGCAAGTTTCCGCACGTCGGGCTTGCCCCGTGTTGCACTGAAACATGCGGCAATTAGGTTGCGCCCTACATTCAACCATAACGGAGAAGATTGAAATGTTCAAAGCCAAGATGCTCGCAACGACCTTCACGGCGCTGACCATCGCCATTGCACCGGTCGCCACGCTGCCCGCCATGGCGCAGGAAGGTGAGATGCAGACAGAGGTCTCAGACACAGAGCTCGACGCCTTTGTGGTGGCCTACAAAGATGTCATCGCCATCGAACAGACCTACCGTGTCCAGCTTCAAGAGGCTGCTGACGACTCTGAAAGAAAGGCGATCATCGATGAGGCACAGACCGAGATGACGCAGGCCGTTGAAGAGGCCCCGGATATCGAGGTCAATCGCTATGTCGAAATCCTGGAGATCGCACAGGCCGATCCCGATCTTCAAGCCGAGCTGACAGCCAAACTCGAGGAGTGACTTCTCATCGCTCGGTGCGTCCGCGGGGGCTGTTCTCCCGCGGGCGTGCCGATCATTTCGGGGATGCATTGGGCAAATATAAAGTGCTTGGAAGTCACGATGTATCGCCACTTCAAGGGCTGACGCTGGCCTAACGCCGCTCGGAGCTTACCTCCCCTCGCTGCGCAGAGCTGCCGCTCGTCTACAGCGCAGCATCCAACACTTCGGGCGCGCAAACGACATTCGTTGCATCCTGCAAGACTGGCCGCTTTCGGGACGCCGCCGAACTTTCGCACCCGGGCCTCCCTGAGCAAAGCGTCACTTTGCAAATGTGGGCCTGCTGCCATCTCCCGCACAGAAAATCCAAGGTTTTTGTTGCGCCCGATCAGATGAATCATCTGTTCGTGCAGGCAAGTTCAGTCACAAAGCCTGCCTTGGAGCTGTGACACTTCTCCCAATCAAACAGGAGGGATTCTCATGCCGGATACAGCATTGTCCGCGCGCGCGGATATTCAAGACAAGGGGCTCGTGCGCACATTTTCCTATATCGGCGGCAAGTGGTGCGCGGCGAAAAGCGGCGAGAGCATCGCTGTCACAGACCCCGCGACAAGCGATTATCTCGGGGATGTGGCCTCGCTTTCGGCCGATGAGTCGGCGGCCTCCGTGGAGGCCGCAAGCAAGGCCTTTCCGGCCTGGGCGGGGCGGCTGCCTCAGGAGCGGTCCGATGTCCTGCGCCGCTGGTTCGATCTGATGATCGCGCACAAGGAGGATCTGGCGCGCATCATGGTGCTGGAACAGGGCAAGCCGATCTCCGAGGCGCGCGGCGAAATCGACTACGCGGCCAGCTTTCTGGAATATTACGCGGAAGAGGCCAAGCGCCCCGATATCGAAGGTGTGACCAGCCACTTGCCCGATGCCGAGGTTGAGCTGTGGCTTGAGCCGGTGGGTGTTGCAGCCCTGATCACCCCGTGGAACTTCCCCTCTGCAATGCTCACGCGCAAGGCTGCTGCGGCGATGGCGGCGGGCTGCACCGTTGTCGTGCACCCGTCCAGCGAGACGCCGTTCTCGGCGCTTGCGCTCGCGGAGCTTGCGGAGCGTGCCGGCGTGCCTGCGGGCGTTTTCAACGTGATTACAGGGCGCGCTTCAACGGTGGTTCCGCCATGGACATCCGATGCCCGCGTGCGCGCGCTCTCGTTCACAGGCTCTACGCAGGTCGGCCAGCTGCTCTATCGCGACTCTGCCGATACAGTGAAACGGCTTGTGTTGGAGCTGGGTGGACATGCGCCTGTGATCGTCTTCAAGGGGACTGATCTTGATACAGCGGTCGAGGAGGCGATCAAGGCCAAGTTCGCCACATCCGGTCAGGATTGTCTCGGAGCCAATCGCATCTATGTCGAGCGCCCGATCTATGAAGAGTTCTGTGCCCGGTTCACCGAGGCCACGAAGGCGCTGAAGCTTGGAAATGGCATGGATGACCCCGAGATCGGACCGCTGATGAACGAAGCTGCCGTCACAAAGCAGGAGGAACACGTCGCCGATGCTCTGGAGAAGGGTGCGATGCTGGCTTGCGGCGGCAAGCGCCATGAGCTGGGCCCGTTGTTCTATGAGCCGACCGTGCTGACGGACGTGCCTGACAGCGCCGCCATCATGCGCGAGGAGACCTTCGGGCCGGTCGCTCCGATCACCGCGTTCGACAGCGAGGAAGAGGTGATTGCCCGCGCCAATGCGACGGAATACGGCCTGATCGCCTACCTCCACAGCCACGATCCGCGCCGGATCTACCGCATGACCCGCGCGCTGCAATTCGGCATGGTTGCTGTCAACCGCACCAAGGTGACGGGCGCGCCGATCCCCTTCGGCGGTGTCAAGCAATCCGGCCTCGGCCGCGAGGGAGCAAAGCGCGGCATGGAGGAGTTCATGGAAATCAAATACGTCTGCCGCGACTGGGCCTGAGCGCGCGCATTGAACATATAACAAGACACGAGGAACAAGACATGCTGAAGAACGATCAACTCGAAAGCTGGGACCGCGAGAACTTCTTTCACCCGTCGACGCATCTTGCGGATTTCGCGCGCGGGGATGCGGCGAGCCGCGTGATCACGGGGGGTGAGGGCTGCCATATCGAGGACCGTGAGGGCAACCGGCTGCTGGACGCCTTCGCGGGGCTTTAC
>JAWLEL010000248.1:0-4421 GCA_041686165.1 Lentibacter sp. | reverse complement strand
GATGGCGATCCATCGTGGGGGCAGCAGCGATTTATGCCAGCCAAACCCGAAACAGATCAGAGCGGCGCACCCAGCTTTGCCAAATCGCCAGCCCGGGGGGCGGTCTGGCGATCGCGCGGCGCCTTCGGCGCTATTCGCGCGGGAAGCTCTTGATCGAGCAACTGCTCCGGGCTCTAAGCAGCCTCTGCACCAGCGCCTCGAACCCCGCAAGTCATACCCATGATAGACGGCCTGCGCAGCCCACCCTCATTCTTGCCAAAAATTCATCGAGCGGCTTGCACGTCGCGGGCGCTTCGCCACATGCCCGGGGGAGCGCGAGGGGGGCCTGCCCCCCTCGCCCGTGTCGGATTTCGCGCAGCGAAATTCGAAATCCCTTTTCCAGAGCGCCCTGCCGGACTACAGAGCCGCCATGACGATTGATCTCATCTGCGAAAGCCCGCTCTGGGACGAGGCCGAGCTTGCCGAACAGGCCGAGCGCGCCAGCGCCGCCGCGCTTTCCCGCCTCGGCCTCGTCCCGGAAAACCACGAAATCGCGCTTCTGGCCTGCGATGACGCGCGCATCGCCGCGCTCAACACCGAGTTTCGCGGCAAGCCCACGCCGACAAACGTGCTGAGCTGGCCCGAAACCGACCTCGCCCCAGAGACCCCCGGCGCAATGCCCGCCGCCCCTGCCGCCACCGGGCAAGGGCCCGAGGGGGGCTTTCTCGGCGACATCGCCATCGCCTTCGAGACCTGCAGGCGCGAAGCCCAGGCGCAGTCCAAACCCTTCGCGCACCATGTCACACATCTCGTCGTCCATGCCACGCTGCACCTGCTCGGCTTCGATCACATTCGTGACGAAGATGCCACGCTCATGGAAAGACTCGAGGTCGAAATACTTGGCAATCTGGGCATCCCTGACCCATATTGAAATCGAAACGGGTGTCCCCCTCCAGGAGAAGGCAAGATGGGCGAAAAAACGGACGGAAACGAAGGCTCTTCTGGCGCAGCGCAGGGCGCGCGCCACGATGATGAAAATGACGGCAGCGCCGGACAGGACGACAGGACATCCAGACGAACCATGACGGCGGCTGCGGATGAGAGCGGCCAGGGGTTCTTCGGGCGCATTATCGCCGCCTTCAGCCCCACCGAGGAGGACCCGGACGGCAGCGCGGATCGCCTGCATGCAAAGAATGCACAGACCAGCTACGGCGTGCTCAACCTGCGCCGCATGGCCGTGGAAGACGTGATGGTCCCCTCCGCCGATATCATCGCCGTGCCCTCGACGACGAGCAAGGAGGATCTGGTGAAAGTCTTCCGCGAAAGCGGGCTGACGCGCCTGCCGGTCTACGAGGAGACACTCGATACACCCGCTGGCATGGTGCACCTGAAGGATTTCGCGCTCAAGCACGGGTTCAACGGCACGGCCAAGGGGCGCTTTTGCCTGAGCGGCCTGCTGCGTCCGCTGATGTATGTGCCGCCCTCGATGCCAATCGGCGTGTTGCTCACCAAGATGCAGACCGAGCGCAAACACATGGCCCTCGTGATCGACGAATACGGCGGCGTTGACGGGCTCGTGACCATCGAGGACCTGATCGAACAGGTCGTCGGCGAGATCGAGGACGAGCACGACACCGAGGAAGACGCCTATTTCACCCCCGACAAGCAAGGCGGATACCTCGCCCTGGCCAAGACACCGCTCGACGAGTTCGAGGCGGAAACCGGCCTCAAGCTGACAGAGGCGCACGAGGTGGACGGCGAGGAAGTCGACACGCTCGGCGGGCTGGTCTTCATGCTGACCGGCCGGGTGCCCGTGCGCGGTGAAGTCGTCAAGCACCCCGGCGGCGCAGAGTTCGAGGTGGTCGATGCCGATCCGAGACGGATCAAGCGGCTGCGCGTGCGCCTGCCCGGACAGTCGGCCCCGAACCCGCCTGCACCGGCCGAGGCCGTCGCCGATATTCCCGACGAGACACCCGACGCGAAGCCCGATGACAGCGCCTGACAGGGCCCCTCGCTGGCTGCTGTCGGCCTCGCTCAAGGGCCGTATGGCACTGGCTGCCATGGCCGGTGCCACGGCCTCTCTTGGCCTGGCGCCCTACGAAGTCTGGCCGGTCGCGCTTTTCGGCCTGGCCTTCCTCTTCGTGCTCGCCCCCGCCGCCGCGGGGCGCGACCAGGCTTTCTGGCTCGGCTGGGCGGCGGCGACGGGGTATTTCGCCATTGCGCTCGCCTGGATCGTCGAGCCTTTCTTCGTCGATCCCTGGCGTCACGGCTGGATGGCCCCCTTCGCGCTCGTGTTCCTCTCCGGGGGACTGGCGCTCTTCTGGGGCGCGGCTTTCGCCGCCGCCCACCGCTCCGGCCCGCTCGCGCTCGCCGCCGCGCTCGCCCTGGCCGAACTGGCGCGCGCCTACCTGCTCACGGGCTTTCCCTGGGCGCTCATCGGCTACCTCTGGCTGCCAAGCCCGATGGCGCTCTACGGCGCCTGGATCGGCCCGCATGGTCTCACGCTGCTCACGCTGCTGATCGCCGCGGGGCTCTCCCTGCGGGTTACGGGCAACCGGCTCGCGGCCTATGGTGTGCTCTTCGCCACCGTCCTGCTGCTCAGCGCCGCGCCCCGGCTGATCCCCCCCGCACCGGAGCCGGGCGAGGACGCGCCGCTCATCCGGCTGATCCAGCCAAACGCCGCCCAGCGCGAGAAGTGGGATCCCGATCTCATCGAGGTCTTCTACAACCGCCAGCTCGATTACACCCGCGCCGAAAGCGTCGCGGGGCCCCGACCGGATCTCATCGTCTGGCCCGAAACGGCAATCCCCTGGCTGCTCAGCCGGGCGGGCCCGGCGCTCGACCAGATCAGCGCCGCTGCCGGCCCCGCGCCCGTGGTGATCGGCGTGCAGCGTTTCGAAGACCGCGCGCTGCACAATTCGCTGCTGCTGATCGGCCCGGACGCCGAGCAAGAGGCGCTTTATGACAAGCATCACCTCGTCCCCTTCGGCGAGTATATTCCCTATGGTGACGCGCTTGGCCGCCTCGGCCTGTCCGGTCTCGCGGCGCGAGATGGCAACGGCTACGCCCCCGGCCCCGGCCCCCGCACCATCGAGATCGCGGGGATCGGCACAGCCCTGCCCCTGATCTGTTACGAGGCCGTCTTCCCGCAGGACGTGCACGGCGCGCCCGAGCGGCCCGATGTCCTTTTGCAGATCACCAACGACGCCTGGTTCGGCCGCTTCTCCGGCCCCTACCAGCACCTCGATCAGGCCCGCATGCGCGCCATCGAGCAAGGCCTGCCGATGATCCGCACCGCCAATACAGGTGTTTCGGCGATGATCGGCCCGCGCGGCGAGGTCCGGGCCTCGCTGGAGCTGGGCGAGGCCGGCTATCTCGACGCGCCATTGCCCGCGCCCTTGCCGCCCACGCCCTATGCCCGCAGCGGCGATCTGCCGGCCTTGCTGGCAGCGCTCTTGCTCTTCATTGGAGCCGTGCTCGCAGCGCGCAAGCGCACGCGACCGGAATAACAGTTGACTTTGCCGCTCCCAAGGGTGACCTAGAGCGCCAGAACACGTGCCCCAACGGCTTCCTGGCGGGGCGCGACAAAAGAAATCAACGGAGCACTTCCCATGGCACGCCAGAACTACACTTTCACCTCGGAATCCGTTTCCGAGGGCCACCCCGACAAGGTCTGCGACCGCATTTCAGACGCCATTCTGGACGCCTTCCTGGCCGAAGAAAGCGACGCACGCGTCGCCTGCGAGACCTTCGCGACCTCCGGCATGGTGGTGATCGGCGGCGAGGTCGGGCTGTCGGATCGGGAACGGCTCAAGAATTACATGGGCCGGATCAGCGAGATCGCACGCGACTGCATCAAGGACATCGGCTACGAGCAGGAGAAGTTCCACTGGGACACCTGCCATGTGCTGAACTTCCTGCACGAGCAGTCCGCCCATATCAGCCAGGGCGTCGACCGCGACGGCGCGGGCGATCAGGGCATCATGTTCGGCTATGCCGTGGACGAGACCCCCGAACTCATGCCGGCCCCGATCCAGTATTCCCACAAGATCCTGCGCCGCCTCGCCGAGGTCCGCAAATCGGGCGCCGAACCCACCCTGCGCCCCGATGCCAAGACCCAGCTTTCGCTGCGCTACGAAAACGGCAAGCCCGTCGAAGTCACACAGCTCGTGCTCTCGACCCAGCATGAAAGCGAAGACCAGTCCTCCGACGACATCCGCGCGATCATCGAGCCCTATATCCGCGAGGTTCTGCCCGCCGAATGGCTGACCGAGAAAACCGAATGGTGGGTCAATCCGACCGGCACCTTCGTGATCGGCGGCCCCGACGGCGACGCCGGCCTGACCGGTCGCAAGATCATCGTCGACACCTATGGCGGTTCCGCCCCGCATGGCGGCGGCGCCTTCTCCGGCAAGGACCCGACGAAGGTGGACCGTTCGGCG
>JAWLEL010000247.1:0-4429 GCA_041686165.1 Lentibacter sp. | reverse complement strand
TTGCCTTTTGGCTTTGCTAGGCTGTGTGCCACGAAACTGGTTCGAATATCGCTTGCGATCCCTATATTTTTATCGTTTCTCAGTCTGTCAAGTTTATCAGTTTGCTGTTTCGATAATTTTAAATCGCTTCGTCCTTTTAGATTAGGAAGAGAAAGGCAGTCTTTGTTTGAGGCCCCTTGATCCCAAATCCGGGCCATGGTCATAACCATATGCGCCTTAAGTGCATCGGATATTACCTGAGTAATAAGAAGTTGATAGCCGTTGCAATGTTTTGTCCGCTCCAATCGAGCGTATAGTTCAGTCGCTATCCAACATTGGGCTAGGTTTTCTTTAATGGTTTCAAGGTGAGACTTCAGGTTCACATCTTCACAGGCCGCGTTTCCCTCAAACATCCAACTCCTCCACGAACCGTGCGTTCTCCGAGATATACTGGAACCGCAGCTCCGGCTTTTTCCCCATCAGCCGCTCGACAAGATCGCTCGTGTCGCCCGGGTTTTCCTCGTCGATGGTCACCCGGATGAGCTTGCGGCTTTTCGGGTCCATCGTGGTCTCCTTGAGGTCCTTGGCGTCCATCTCGCCGAGGCCCTTGAAGCGCTGCACGTCGATCTTGCCCTTGCCGCCGAGGCCCTGTTCCAGCATCCGGTTCTTCTCCACCTCGTCGGAGACGTAGAGCCGCCTGGCGCCCTGCGTGAGCCGGTAGAGGGGCGGGCAGGCCAGATACAGATGGCCCGTGTCGATCATCGGGCGCATCTGGGTGAAGAAGAAGGTCATCAAGAGCGCCGCGATATGGGCGCCGTCCACATCGGCGTCGGTCATGATGATGATCTTGTCATAGCGCAGATCGTCGATGTTGAACTTCGTGCCGAGCCCCACGCCGAGCGCCTGCGTGAGATCGTTGATCTCCTGGTTGGAGCCGAGCTTGGAGGAGGCCGCGCCAAGGACGTTCAGGATCTTGCCGCGCAGGGGCAGGAGGGCCTGTGTCTTGCGATCCCGGCCCATCTTGGCCGAGCCGCCCGCGCTATCGCCCTCGACGATGAAAAGCTCCGTGCCGGCGCGGTTGGTCGCCGTGCAATCGACGAGCTTGCCGGGCAGGCGGAGCTTCTTGGTGGCCGATTTGCGCTGGGTCTCCTTTTCCTGCTTGCGGCGCAGGCGTTCGTCGGCGCGCAGGATGAGAAAATCGAGGATCGCGCCCGCGGACTTGGTGTCGGAGGCGAGCCAGTTGTCGAAATGGTCGCGCACGGCGCCCTCGACGAGGCGCTGGGCCTCCGCCGTGGCGAGGCGGTCCTTGGTCTGGCCGACGAATTCCGGCTCGCGGATGAAGCAGGAGACCAGCGCGCAGCCCCCCGTGATCAGGTCTTCGCGGGTGATCTGCGCGGCCTTCTTGTTGTTCACCAGCTCGCCATAGGCCTTGATCCCCTTGAGGATCGCGGCCCAGAAGCCTGCCACATGGGTGCCCCCCTCGGGGGTGGGCACGGTGTTGCAATAGGACTGGATGAAGCCGTCGCGCGCGGGGGTCCAGTTGATCGCCCATTCGACCTTCCCGGGCGCGCCGAAGCGCTCGGAGAAGTCGACCGTGCCTGCGAAGGGCTGGTCGGCGTAGGTGCTGGCGGTGCCGAGGGTCTCGCGCAGGTAGTCCGAGAGGCCGCCGGGGAAGTGGAAGGTGGCCTCCTGCGGGGTTTCGCCGTCGTCCACGGCCGATTTCCAGCGGATCTCGACGCCGGAGAAGAGATAGGCCTTCGAGCGGATCGAGTTGAACAGGCGCGCGGGTTTGAAGCGGTGCTTGCCGAAGATCTCCTCGTCGGCGTGGAAGGTGATCGTCGTGCCGCGCCGGTTGGGCGCGGCGCCGATCTCCTCGACGGGGCCGAGGGGCTTGCCGCGCGAGAAGCGTTGCTCGACGAGCCGCTTGTCGCGCGCGACCTGCACGACCATGGAGTCGCTGAGCGCATTGACCACCGAGGCGCCGACACCGTGCAGACCGCCGGATGTCTGATAGGCCTTGCCGGAGAACTTGCCGCCCGCGTGCAGCGTGCACAGGATCACCTCGAGGGCGGATTTGTCGGGGAATTTCGGGTGCGGATCGGTCGGGATGCCGCGGCCGTTGTCGCGCACGGTGAGCGAATGATCCGCGTGCAGCTCGACCTCGATCCGGTTGGCATGGCCGGCCACGGCCTCGTCCATGGAGTTGTCGAGGATTTCGGCGACCAGGTGATGCAGCGCGCGCTCGTCCGTGCCGCCGATATACATGCCGGGGCGCTTGCGCACGGGCTCGAGCCCCTCCAGCACCTCGATGGAGGAGGCGTCGTAGCTGTCACCGCCCGCCCGGGGGGCGGAGTTTTCGAGAAGATCGTCTGACATCACCGCTGCTCATTCTTATTGGTTTTGCCCATTATGGCAGAGGGGCAGGGCCACGGGAAGAGGCGATCCGCGCGCGTGCCCCGTCGACATCCTGCACCTCACGACGGTATTTGCGCAGGTCGGAAAAGAACGTGTTGCAAAGGATCGTGAACAGCCAGGCGCGCGGATTGGTGTCCGGCCTGTCGCTGTCACGTTTTGCCCGGGCCTTCAGAAGCGTCTCCTGAACGAGATCCTCCGCCCGATGATGGTTGGACGTCAGCTGCAGCGCAGGGCGGCGGCGCGCCGGGGAGTGTCGCGGAAGAAGGCTATGGAAAGGATGGGGTTCGATCATGGGATCCGTCTCGTTTCAATTGCGGAATTGGCTCGCCGGGCGGGCCGGAGGTATGCCGCGCCCTGGCTCGGATTCTCCTGCCCGATGGCGGGAAATCCCGTGGCAGGTCACACGCGGCCCGGCGTGGTGACAAGACAGAAACACCCGCCCGGATAACCTCTTCCGGGCGGGTGCATGTCCTGGGTTGAGCTCCTGTCAGGCTTCAAAGGCGAGGGGAGCGATCATGGCGCGCCGGTTTCGGGCGTCTTCAGTACGACTGTGTCAATGACGTGATACGGCGCAGGGAGACCCGCCGATTCTGCCGTTCGGCGTTCTGGGTCTGAATGCGCAGGAAGCGCTCGCCATATCCCTGAACAACCATGTTCTCGGCCGGCACCCCGAAATATTCGTTCAGGGCGAGCGCCACGGTTTCCGCACGCCGATCCGAAAGCAAGAGGTTGTAGCCTGCCTCCCCGACCGCGTCGGTATATCCCTCGATCAGGAAGAGTTCGGTCGGATCATCCGCGATCATTTCGCGCATGATCAGGCCCATCTGCTCGAGGTTCGCGGCGCGGGAGGGAAGCAGCGCGGCAGAGTCGGTTGCGAAGGTGATGGGCTCGAGCGTGATCTGCGGCACGAGTTCGCGGACTTCGTTGTACGTCCTGACCTGATGGAGGCTGAAACCGCGATCGGCCTGGCGCTGATCGCTGGCAAGCATCGCACGGCGCAGGCTGTCGCGTTCCGAGGCGGCCGTATAGTTGAAGTTGCTTTCGGTCGCGCTCGGCAGGTCGCGGATGCGAACCTCTTCAAAGGTGCGGGTGTCGTCGATCAGCGCGTATTCGCGTCCGTCCGGCTCGACGAGCATCCGCTGTAGCGCACGGCCGCTCGAGTCTCTGATGGTGACGATCCGGGTGCCATCCTCATGGGTAACGGTGGTTCGGCTTGAGCCATCCTGGAACCGTTCGGTGCGCACTTCGGAGCCGGGCTGGCGCAGGAGCGCGTTGTCATCCTTCAGCACACGCAGGTTGCCGTCGGTCTCGGATACAATCACACGGTCGCCCGTGTTGGACTGTACCTCCTGGCCATTGGCGAGCAACGTTCCCACGATCAGTCCACTCAGTGCGACAAGCCCTGTCCTTTCAAGATCACTCATCCCGCTGTCGCTCTCGGCGGCGCTTTGAGCGTCCCCTTCAAGTTCAACGGTCGCGCCGCTTTCCTGGCTGCCTTCGTCGAATTCTTCATCGCTCGAACGACGGGTATTTTCGGTGACTGTTTCTGTCGTCACCTCGACTTCGCTGTCGGCTTGACCTTCGGTGTCGGCGGCCAGGGCGGCGACATTGGCCGGTGTCAGTGTATCGGTGCATTGCATCACACCGTCGACATCGATCACCTCGGCCATGCAGGTTTCGGCAAGGCGCTCGGCCTCTGTCGTCATTGACGTGGTGTCGTCATCCGCCTGCGTCTCGGTGGCGGTGTCGGCCTCTGCCTGCGTGGCCTCCGCGTCCGCCTGCGTCTCGGTGGCGGTGTCAGTGTCGCCGTCTGCCTGCGTAGTATCCGCATCCGCCTGCATCTCGGTGCTGGTGTCAGTCTCGTCATCTGCCTGTGTGGCATCTGCGTCCGCCTGCGTCTCGGTGGTGGTGTCGGTCTCGGCATCTGCCTGCGTGGCCTCCGCGTCCGCCTGCATCTCGGTGCTGGTGTCAGTCTCGGCATCTGCCTGCGTGGCATCCGCGTCCGCCTGCGTCTCGGTGGCGGTGTCAGTTTCGG
>JAWLEL010000246.1:0-4434 GCA_041686165.1 Lentibacter sp. | reverse complement strand
GGCTTCATCCCCACCGCGTCGCTGCGCTACCAGGCGACCTCGTCGAACATCAGCCGCTTCACATTTGATGGAGCACACCTGTCAATTGGCTTTGCCTCGAGCTTCTAATCTGTTTTCCTGCACGCCAACGCAGAAAAAAACAGGAGACCGCTCATGCAAGTCAAATACCTTCACACGATGGTCCGCGTGAAAGACCTCGAGGCCTCGATGCGCTTTTACGAGCTGATCGGCCTCGAGAAAACGCGCCATCACGACAGCGAAGAAGGCCGTTTCTCGCTCATCTTCATGGCCCCTCCCGGCCAGCATGAATGCCCCGTCGAGCTGACCTACAACTGGGACGGCGACGACGGGCTGCCCTCTGACAGCCGTCATTTCGGCCATCTGGCCTACGAGGTCGAGAATATCTACGAGATGTGCCAGCATCTGTCGGACAACGGCGTGACGATCAACCGCCCCCCGCGTGACGGGCGGATGGCCTTCGTGCGCTCTCCGGACAATATCTCGATCGAGTTTCTCCAGAAGGGAGAGCCGCTGGCGCCGGCAGAGCCCTGGGCCTCGATGGAGAACACCGGGCACTGGTGATGCGCGCCCTCGCGCTGGCCCTGGCTCTCGTGCTCGCGCCGCTCGCGGCGCGGGCGGAGGGCTGTCGGCTGGCGCTTGTGCTGGCGCTCGATGTCTCGTCTTCCGTCGACAAGGCCGAATACGCGCTGCAGCAAGGCGGGCTGGCCTCGGCGCTGATCGCGCCCGAGGTGGTGCGCGCCTTTCTCGCCGCGCCCCGTCCCGTTGCGCTCGCCGTCTTCGAATGGTCGGGCCGCTACAACCAGGTGGCGGTCCAGGACTGGACGCTGATCGAAAGCCGCGCTGACCTGCTCTTCGTCGCCGAACGCGTTGCGCGGTTCGAGCGCAGCCATGACGATTTTCCCACGGCCATCGGCTATGCGCTCGGCCATGCGCACACGATGCTGCGGAGCGCCCCGCCCTGTGATGCACGCACGGTCGATGTCTCCGGTGACGGGACGAACAACGAGGGCTTCTTGCCCAGCGCGGCCTACCGGTCCTTCGACTTCACGGGGATCACGGTGAACGGGCTGGTCATCAACGGCGCCGATTTCGAGGCCGAGACCGATCTCGTCCCCTTCTACCGGCGCGAAGTGCTGCACGGGCCGGGAGCCTTTCTGGAGGTGGCGCAGGGGTTCGAGGATTTCGAACGCGCCATGCGCCGCAAGCTCGAGCGCGAGGTCTCGCCGGGCGTTTTCTCACGCCGCGCGCCCCTGGCCCCCTTCGACACCGGCGAGGCCGCGAAACGGCGCGCAATGACCCCGTCACCGCGCGCCGCCGCACTCGTGACACAGGACACTCAGTAAATATAGCGGATCTGGTCACTCCAGTAACGCTCCATGCGCTTGAGCGCGCTGGTGATGTCTTCCAGCCCGGACGGGCTGAGCACCTGCTTGCTTACAAGCCCCTCGGCATGGCGCTGGAAAAGACCTTCCACGATGTCGCGGATGCGGCGGCCCTCCTCGGTCAGCCGCACACGCACGGAGCGGCGGTCGATCTCGCAGCGCTGGTGATGCATGTAGCCCATCTCCACCAGCTTCTTGAGGTTGTAGCTCACATTCGAGCCCTGGTAGTAGCCGCGGCTCTTGAGCTCGCCCGCCGTCACCTCGTTGTCGCCGATATTGAACAGCAAGAGCGCCTGAACCGAGTTGATCTCGAGCACACCGAGCCGTTCGAACTCGTCCTTGATGACGTCCAGCAGGAGGCGGTGCAGCCGTTCAACGAGCGCAAGCGCCTCGAGGTAGCCCGTCATGAAACCCGCCTCGGGGCCTTTTCCGATTTTCATTTCAAAGCTCATGTGCGTCTCCATCGAACTGCTCGGATGGAAACTGGCGCAAAAAGCCGAAAAATCGGTTAAACGCCGGGCGATGTCTTTAAAATGCAGCGCATCTTTTTCCAAGACCCGGTTTTCGCGAAAGCGCCCCGATCAGCGCGCGTCCACGAGCGCCGCGATCTGCTCGACCAGGGCGCGATGCGCCTCGGGGGCGGGCACCTGCCCGCTCACCCACTGGTAGAGATCCTGGTCGTTCTCACCGAGAAGCGCTTCGTAGCGATCGAGCTCATCGCCGCTCATCTCACCCAGCCGCGCCTCGGCGAAGCGCGTGAAGATGATGTCCATCTCCTTGATGCCCCGCCGCATGGAGCGCATGCCGAGGCGCTTCAGCCGTGTTTCGCGTGTCTCGCTCACCGGATCAATCCGCCCATGAGCGCAGCCGCTTCTCGAGCGCACCGAGCCGGTTCGCCGTGCGGTTCGCCCGCGACTTGAGATCGACGATCTCGGCAAGGATCTCTTCGAGGTCCTTGTCCTCGCGCGTCATGTCCGGAACCTCGGTCACACCCTCGCCTTCGCCCTCGAGCAGCCAGCGCATCGACACGTTCAAGAGCCCCGAGAGCATGCTGAGCTTGTTGGCCCGCGGCTCGGACATGTCATTCTCCCATTTGCGCAGCGTGTCGAGCTTCACGCCCAGCCTGCGCGCGAGCTGTTTCTGCGTCATGCCGGCGGCCTCGCGCGCCCCGGCGACACGGTCACCGAATGTCGAGGTTTCAGGGTCGAACCAGTCCTGGCCCATCTCGTCGTTCATTCCATTTCTCCTTCACCGATCCATCTTGATCCGCTGTTGCGCGCACCCTATGACAGATACGTCAGACTTAAAAGACGGGGGCTCCCATGACTTTCCTTTCCGAGACGCTTTCACGCATCAAACCGTCCCCCACCATCGCCATCAGCACGAAAGCGGCCGAGATGAAGGCCGCGGGAAAGGACGTGATCAGTCTCGGCGCGGGCGAGCCCGATTTCGACACGCCGGACCACATCAAGAACGCCGCCAAGGCGGCCATCGACGCGGGCAAGACGAAATACACCGCCCCCGACGGCATCATCGAGCTCAAGGAGGCTGTCTGCGCCAAGCTCAAGCGCGACAACGCCCTGAGCTACACGCCCGCGCAAGTCAGCGTCGCCTCGGGCGGCAAGCAGATCCTCTACAATGCGCTCATGGCCACGCTGAACCCCGGCGACGAGGTGGTGATCCCCGCGCCCTACTGGGTCAGCTATCCCGACATGGTCCTGCTCGCGGGGGGCACGCCGGTCATCGCCGAGGCCAAGCCCGAGAACGCCTACAAGCTCACGCCCGGGGAGCTGGAAGCCGCGATCACGCCGCACACCAAGTGGCTGATCTTCAACTCGCCCTCGAACCCGACAGGCGCAGGCTACACATGGGATGAGCTCAAAGCACTGACAGATGTGCTCATGAAGCACCCGCATGTCCGGGTCATGTCCGACGACATGTATGAATTCCTCGCCTATGATGATTTCGAATTCTGCACTCCGGCGCAGGTCGAGCCCCGGCTCTACGCCCGCACGCTCACCTGCAACGGCGTCTCCAAGGCCTACGCCATGACTGGCTGGCGCATCGGATATGCGGCGGGGCCCGAAGAGCTCATCGCCGCCATGCGCAAGATCCAGTCGCAATCGACATCGAACCCCTGCTCGATCTCGCAGTGGGCCGCCGTGGAGGCGCTGAACGGGCCGCATGATTTCATCGCCGAGAACAACAAGGCCTTCGTGCGCCGCCGCGACCTCGTGGTTGAGGCCCTGGGCGCCATTGAGGGGATCACCTGCCCCAAGCCCGAAGGCGCCTTCTACGTCTACCCGTCGATCGCCGGGCTGATCGGCAAGACCAGTGCAGGCGGCACGCGGATCGACACGGACGAGGCCTTCTGCACCGCGCTTCTGGAGGAAAATGGCGTCGCCGCCGTCTTCGGAGCCGCCTTTGGACTCTCCCCCGCCTTCCGTGTAAGCTACGCCACATCCGATGAGGCGCTCGCCGAGGCCTGCCGACGGATCGCGGCCTTCTGCGACGGCCTGCACTGAGGAACCCGAGGAGAGAGCACGATGGCGGCAGAGCTTCCCGAATATTACTACCGCGTGCGCGAGAACGGCGCCTTCGTCTTCCGCGTCGATACCGAGAACCGCCAGCGCCGCATCGACATGGACCAGATCGCCGTCGTCAATATCCGCAACGGCGAGATCAAGCCCCACGGCCAGCGCGAGCTGAGCGAGAAGGACCTTGCCGAGATCAAGCGCTGGATGGAAGACCGCGCCCAGCTTCTGGCCTACCGCGACATCGACGACATTCACCGCGCCGTGGACTATCTCAACACGACGACCCACTGGGCGCAGTCCAAGGCCACCGGCGAGCAGCTCGACGCGGTGACCGACGCGCTCCTGCTGGCCATGCACGACCTGCGCACAGTGCTCGTGCGCAAGAAGGCCGAGAGACTGACGGAGAAGGACTGAGCAGCATTGCCCGACACATGGGGCGATTTCTGCTTCGGCGCGTTCGTGGTGCAGAGTGAGCGTGAATGGCCGCTAGGTGC
>JAWLEL010000245.1:0-4441 GCA_041686165.1 Lentibacter sp. | reverse complement strand
GAACTTCTGGCCGATCATGTCTTCGGTCACATTGACCGGGATGTGTTTCTTGCCGTTATAGACGCCAAACGTCAGGCCCACAAACTGGGGCAGGATCGTCGAGCGGCGCGACCAGATCTTTATGACTTCGTTGCGGCCCGACTCGCGCGATGCTTCGGCCTTTTTCAGGACGTAGGCATCGACAAAGGGGCCTTTCCATACAGAGCGAGACATATGTTAACGTCCCTTCTTCTTGGCGTGCCGCGAGCGCAGGATGAGCTTGCTGGACGCTTTGTTCTTGTTGCGGGTGCGCGCACCCTTGGTCGGCTTGCCCCAGGGCGACACCGGGTGACGACCACCCGAAGTACGGCCCTCGCCACCACCATGGGGGTGGTCGATCGGGTTCATGACCACGCCGCGCACGCTCGGGCGGATGCCCTTGTGACGCATACGGCCGGCCTTGCCGTAATTCTGGTTGCTGTTGTCGGGGTTGCTAACGGCACCGACGGTAGCCATGCACTCCTGACGCACGAGGCGCAACTCGCCAGAGCTGAGCCGGATCTGCGCATAGCCGCCGTCACGTCCGACGAACTGGGCATAGGTGCCCGCGGCACGCGCGATCTGGCCGCCCTTGCCGGGCTTCATTTCGATGTTATGAACGATCGTGCCGATCGGCATCCCCGAGAACGGCATCGCGTTGCCGGGTTTGACATCGACCTTTGCACCGGCAAAAATCCTGTCGCCCACCGCCATGCGCTGGGGGGCCAGAATGTAGGCCTGCTCGCCATCCTCATATTTGATCAGCGCGATGAAGGCGGTCCGGTTCGGATCGTACTCGATCCGCTCGACGGTGGCCGCCACATCGAACTTGTTGCGTTTGAAATCGACGATCCGGTAGAGGCGCTTCGCCCCGCCCCCGCGTCGCCGCGAGGTGATCCGCCCGGTGTTGTTACGACCGCCCGACTTGGTCAGACCCTCGGTGAGGGATTTGACAGGACGTCCTTTCCACAGCTCCGAACGGTCGATCAGCACCAGCCCGCGCTGGCCCGGCGTCGTCGGCTTGTACGACTTGAGTGCCATGCTTTCTGTCTTCCGTTTAGCAAACGAAGAGCCCTTTGTGGTACTCTCCTATGTTGACAGCCCCCCGAAGGTGACCTTTGGTATAGGGCCCCTAAGGTCCCCGGCTAAAAGTCGCAACGGCCCCAGAACGAATCCGAGGCCGCACGACTGGCGTCGTATAGCCGGGATGGCCTAGGGTGTCTATAGGCTGTATCGCAATCGCTATCGTTTGTGTTCGCGCCAGGCCGCAGAAGAATGCTTTGGGCCTATGCCCCCCAAAAGACCTCACTTCTACTGCGTTCATAGCGCTGCCACGGACCGTCTCTTGCATCCTCGTCAATGCGGAAATCAGCCTTTGTCAGGATACGGGCCGAGGCGGCATTGTCCTGATGCACTCTGGCGACCAGCCGGACAAGATCAGGGCGCCGCTTAAAGCTCTCTTCGGCAAAGCGGCGCACGATCTCGCTGCCATGCCCTTGGCCCCAGAAGGCTTCGCCAAGCCAATAGCTGATTTCCGCCTCAGAGTAGTCCAGATCAGAAAATTCCAGGCGGACCTGACCAATTGCTTTTCCATTGAATTCGACAGCCCGGACAACATGGTGCTCTGCTTCATTGCTCAAGACGATCAGATCATGCGCAATGTCCGTATTGAGCTGCCCGCCATACTCTTCGGGCATGAATTTCCACAGCTTCGGAGAAGAAAGCATCCGCGCAAGCGTCGGCGAATCTCGTTCTGTCCATTTCCGGAAATGATATGCGTCGGATCGCGCAGACGAGAGGCGCCATGACAGCGGGCCATTCCATCTCATGTCATCTTCGCAATCCAGCCTGATCCAGCCAATCTGGACCGGATCGAAAGCCAACGGGATACCCTTTTCGCGACAGGCTTCCAGCTCTGCGCAATCTAGAATGCCTTCAGAACGCAGTCGGGCTGGATGAAGGGAGAACACAGACCCTTCCAGATGCGACTCGTCTGACTTTCCAGATACCATTCATCCACCTTTACCCCGCCGTTGTAGGGCTTAGGTAAGGTTTCTCCACCCCCAAGCAAGGGTAGCCTCGCGCGAAAAAAACGAAAAGCCCCTGCATTTCGGCAGGGGCTTTCAAGTTTTTTTCAACCTGGGGCGGGCAATCAGCCCACCTGCAGCGGGTCACAATCCCGTCGTAACGTCGATCGTGTTGCCCTCTTCAAGGGTGACGTAGGCTTTCTTCACATCCTTCCGGCGGCCAGTCTGACCGCGGAAGCGCTTGACCTTCCCCTTGGTGATGGTCGTGTTCACCGCCTTCACCTTGACGCCAAAGAGCGCCTCGACGGCCTCCTTGATCTGCGGTTTGGTGCTGTCGATCGCCACCTCGAAGACAACGGCATTCGCTTCCGACGCCATTGTTGCTTTTTCCGTGATGACCGGCTTGCGGATCACGTCGTAATGTTGTGCGGTTGCGCTCATTTCAGGCGAGCCTCCAGTGCTTCGACACCCGCTTTGGTGAGCACCAAGGTGTCACGCTTGAGGATGTCATAGACATTTGCGCCCATCGACGGCAGCACATCGAGACCCTCGATGTTGCGCGCGGCCTGAGCGAACCCTTCGTTCACTTCGGCACCGTCGATGATCAACGCACGTTTCCAGCCCAGGTTCTTCACCTGTCTGGCCAGCGCTCCGGTCTTGCCGTCGGACTCGGCCGCGTCGATCACAACCAGTTCACCGGCCTTCAACTTGGCTGAAAGCGCATGGCAAAGCCCCAGCTTGCGGAACTTCTTGGGCAGGTCGTGAGCGTGGCTGCGGGGCGTTGGCCCCTTGTAGATGCCGCCCTTTCGAAAGATCGGCGCGTTTCGGTCCCCGTGGCGCGCGCCGCCGGTGCCCTTCTGGCGATAGATCTTCTTTGTCGAGTAGCTGGTCTCCGACCGGGTCTTGACCTTGTGGGTACCGGCCATCGCCTTGTTGCGCTGCCAGCGGACCACGCGGTGAAGGATGTCGGCGCGCGGCTCGAGCCCGAAAAGACCCTCGTCCAGCTCGACCGACCCGGCCTTGCCGCCGTCCAGTTTGATCACGTCGAGTTTCATTCCTCGCCTTCCTTCTTCTCGGCCGCAATTTCCGACTCGGCCTGTTTCAGGGCCTCGGCTTCCTGTGCGGCTTGTTCTGCGGCTGCGGCCTCTTCGGCAGCCTTGGCTTCAGCCTCGGCCTGTGCCGCTGCTTCCTCGGCGGCCTTCGCTGCCTCTTCAGCGGCCGATTTCAGTGCCGCGGGCAGGATGGCGTTCTCGGGGAACGGTTTCTTCACCGCGTCCTTGATCGTGACCCAGCCGCCTTTCGAGCCCGGCACCGACCCCTTGACCATGATCAGCCCGCGCGTGGCATCGGTCTTGACGACCTGCAGGTTCTGGGTGGTCACACGCGCAGCGCCCATATGCCCGGCCATCTTCTTGCCCTTGAAGACCTTGCCCGGATCTTGGCACTGCCCGGTCGAGCCGTGCGAGCGGTGGCTGATCGACACGCCATGCGATGCCCGCAGACCACCGAAATTGTGCCGCTTCATGGCACCGGCAAAGCCCTTGCCGATCGAGGTTCCGCTGACATCGACGAACTGGCCTTCGAAGTAATGATCGGCGGTGATTTCCTCGCCCACGCTGATCAGGTTCTCAGGCGCGACTCGGAACTCTGCCAGCCGGCGCTTGGGCGCGACATTGGCGGCCGCGAAATGGCCACGCATGGCTTTGGAAGTCCGCTTGGCCTTGGCTGTTCCGGTGCCCAGTTGAACGGCGGTATAGCCATCCTTCTCGGCGGTGCGTTGGGCCACGACCTGCAGCCCGTCAAGCTGTAGCACGGTGACAGGGATTTGCTTGCCGTCGTCCATAAAGACACGGGTCATACCCATTTTCTTGGCGATTACACCAGAGCGCAACATGGATCTGCCCTCCCTTAAACCGAAATCTGCACATCCACCCCGGCCGCAAGGTCGAGCTTCATCAGCGCGTCCACGGTCTGCGGGGTCGGATCAACGATATCCAGAAGCCGCTTGTGGGTGCGGATCTCGAACTGTTCGCGGGATTTCTTGTTAACGTGAGGGCTCCGAAGAACCGTGTATTTCTCAATCTTGTTCGGCAACGGAATCGGCCCGCGCACTTGGGCGCCGGTCCGTTTGGCCGTGCTAACGATCTCTTGCGTGCTGGCATCCAGAACGCGATAGTCAAAAGCCTTCAGCCGAATGCGAATGTTTTGGCTTTGCATTTTTTGAGCCTTTCGCGGCGTTGGAGTTGATAGGAGGAAGGCCGGACCACCCGGCCTTCCTCGTCGAACCCTTGAGTGTTTTACTCGATGATCTTGGAGACGACGCCGGCGCCGACGGTGCGGCCGCCTTCGCGGATGGCAAAGCGCAGGCCGTCTTCCATGGCGATCGGGGCGATCAG
>JAWLEL010000244.1:0-4449 GCA_041686165.1 Lentibacter sp. | reverse complement strand
CGCGCCCTGATGATCGCGCCTTCGGTCTGCGGCGCGTCCAGACGCACTTCCGCGAATTGGGGGGTGCGCCCCATATGCGGATTTTCCATCAGAACATCGTATTCTTTTCCTGCCTGGGCCGAGAGATGCGCGGAGACGCGCCGCGCGCCCGCTTCGCGCAGTTTTGCCGCGCGGGCCTTGATCGTGGCACCATCGAGTTGCGGCATACGGGCCGCTGGCGTGCCCTGGCGCGGCGAAAAGGGAAAGACATGCAGCCAGGTGAGCTGGCAATCGTCCACGAGCCTGAGCGAGTTGTCGAAGTGCTCTTCGCTCTCCGTCGGGAAACCCGCGATGATATCGGCTCCGAAGGTCATGTCGGGGCGCAGTTTGAGCGCCTCCTCGGTGAAGCGGATCGCATCGTCGCGCAGGTGCCGCCGCTTCATCCGCTTGAGAATGAGGTCGTCGCCGTGCTGGAGGCTCAGGTGCAGATGGGGCATGAGGCGCGGCTCTGTGGCGATGGCCTGCATGAGGTTCTCGTCGGCCTCGATACTGTCGATCGAGGAGATGCGCAGGCGCGGCAGGTCGGGGACCAGCTTGAGGATGCGCATGACCAGATCGCCGAAGCGCGGGCTGGCGGGCAGGTCCGCGCCCCAGCTTGTCAGGTCGACCCCCGTGAGCACGACCTCGCCAAAGCCTTTGTCCACCAGCCGCTTGATCTGCTCCACGACGACGCCCGCGGGCACGGAGCGCGAATTGCCCCGGCCGAAGGGGATGATGCAGAAGGTGCAGCGGTGATCACAGCCGTTCTGGACCTGCACATAGGCGCGGCTGCGCGTGCCGAAGCCGTCGATCATGTGCCCGGCTGTCTCTGTCACCGACATGATGTCGTTGACGATCACCTTCTCGGTCTCGCCGATCATGTCGGGCGCGAGGCTTTCCCATGTCTGGGCCTGCATCTTCTCGTGGTTGCCGACAACGCGTGTCACCTCGGGCATGGCGGCGAAGGTCTCTGGCTCTGTCTGCGCGGCGCAGCCTGTCACGATGATGGGCGCGTCGGGATGTTCGCGCCGCAGCCGCCTGATCTCCTTGCGGGCCTTGCGCACGGCCTCGGCCGTTACGGCGCAGGTATTGACGACCTGCACATCGCCGAGGCCCGCAGCCTCGGCCAGCTCGCCCATCGCCGCGGATTCATAGGCGTTGAGGCGGCAGCCCAGCGTGGTGAACTTCGGCGCGCTCATGTCAGCCTCCAGCGCCCGTCGAAGACATGGGCCGTCTCGCCCACCATCCAGACGCCATCGTCGCGCCAGTCGATGTCCAGATCGCCGCCGTCGAGCGTGATGCGGACCTTGCGCCCGGTCAGCCCGCGCCGCGCGGCGGCGACGGCGGTGGCGCAGGAGGACGAGCCCGAGGCCAGCGTGATGCCCACGCCGCGCTCCCAGACACGCATGCGGATGTGATCGGGGCCTATGACGCTGGCCACCTGCACGTTGGTGCGCTCGGGAAAGAGCGGGTGATGCTCATAGCGCGGCCCGAACTTCTCCAGCGGGATCGCCTCGGCATCCTCCACGAAAAAGGTGCAATGCGGATTGCCCATGCCGGTGGCCACGGGGCCGCCCTCGATGGGCAGCTCCAGCGTCTCCATCTCCTCGCTGAGCGGGATCTCGCGCCAGCCCGTCATCGGCTGGCCCATGTTGACGGCGGTGCGCCCGTCTCCGGCATCCAGCGCGTAAAGATCGCCCCGCGCGGTGGTGATGTGCAGGCGGTCCTTGCCGGTCTCGTCCATCACGTGCCGGGCGATGCAGCGGGTGGCATTGCCGCAAGAGGCGGCCTTGCTGCCATCGGAATTCCAGAAGACGAGATGCAGGTCCGCACCGTCAGCATCGCGGATCTCGGCAAGCTGGTCATAGCCCACGCCGCGATGCCTGTCGCCCATGGCAAGCGCCAGCGCCTCGCCCACCTGCGACGCCCGCCCGCGGCTGTCTATGACAACGAAATCATTGCCCAGCCCGTGCATCTTCATGAAGGGAATATATGTCTCTCGCGTGCTCATGGGGCGCATATACGCCTGAGCCGGAAGAGAATCCAGCATCGCGCAAAGTTTTGGCGATTTTCGGGGTTGACCGCCTGCGCACAGCTTTCTAAGTAGCGCCCTAGTGGGCCGTTAGCTCAGTTGGTAGAGCAACTGACTTTTAATCAGTGGGTCGCAGGTTCGATCCCTGCACGGCTCACCACTGAGATCAATGACTTGGCGTGATCTACCGGTTTGCTGAAGTGCGAGGGTGCTGGCGGCCGGAAAGCGGGTTTGATCTCCTGGAATTCATTCGTCGTCAGATCATTCGGGACACTTGATCATCCGGCCTCCGCTGGACGTCGGCGGCTCCCGTCAGTGAGGAGCGTTCTTCTTGATCGCAATGAATTCGAAAAACCCCGAGGGCTTGTCTCTCCTTTGGACAAGTTCGACTTGCCCCATCTCGAAAGCTGCGAGCGCCGCGCGCGCCATGCGAGACCCAGCAAGAACCCGGCCCCGATGATAGATGATCTTGACGCCCGGGGCGCTGCTGTCGACGGCCTCCTGAAAGGCGACAATCGGCGAGGAATCCTTGGTCAAATCTATGACGTCCATGGCTACCCAACCTCTCTTTGATTACACGTTCACAACGTTTGATTGCACCTGTGGGCTTTGAAAAGTTGTGCATTTGGGTGGCCTGCTATCTTTGGATACACGGCGTGTTCGCCCGGGTGATGATCAGAACGCGGAAACAAGCTCGCGCGGGCTTTTGCAACAGGCACTCCTGGCCCGGTTTTCGGGCACATCCCCCCCAAAGTGTGCATGCGCACGAATTTGATCGGTCGATATCTCTTTGAGCACATCTGACGACTTCTGCGCGCCTGAAGCCGTATCGGAAACCTGTTAACCATAGGTAAGGCGAAGACTTGAAATACGGGGAAGGGAACGAGATGGGCTACTCTCTAATCGCGGATCGCGTCAAGGCGCTGGTGATATCTTCCAACTGGGATGTCCGCTCGGATCTGACCGAGTATCTCGCTGAACTGGGTGTCCCATCACTGATGGCATCCGGCTTCGAAGGCATCCCCTATGCGTATCTGGAAGATTATCAGCCTGACTATGTTTTCGTGAGTATCGATGATTTCGGCGGGCCCACGTTGCTCTATGATCAGCTCCATCTTCTGCGACAGAAGCTTTGTGACTCTTCGATTATCCTGGTCTCAAGCGAATTCGAGGTTGATGAATACGGCACGCACAGGCTGCCGCTGGCCGATGTCTCCTTGCGGTATCCCTTTGCCAAGTCGTCGCTCTTTCTGGCATTGAAGCAAGCGCCGATAAACCTCGGAGTGTGGCACAGCCGTCATGGCCACAAGCAGGTGCCCGGGGGAGTGGGCGCACTCCGGATCTGACCGAGGCCTGTCACGAGACCCTGCGCGGGCTCTTGTCGAGACGTTTCAAGGCCGGGCTTGCCGGGTGAGCTGTTCTTTCAGGGCCGAGAACTCGTCGCGCGTGGCGTCGACCGTCTCGCGAAAGACGGCAAACAGGTCAGGTTGCTCATCGGAGCCGCGGGCAACCGCGACTTCGCAGTCACGGGCCGCTTTCGCAAGGCGCCCCGCGCCCATCATGGCGGCCGCTCCAGACAGGTCATGAAACTGCGCTGACAGTGTTGCGCCCTTGTTCTCGGACCCGGGCTCAACAGAGCTTCTGACCGCGTCGGCTTGGTCCAGAAGCTTTTGAATGAGAGGCAGAAGATCTTCGAGTCCGCCGACGGCGGCAAAACGCTCTACAACTTTACGGTCGATCATATCCTCTGTCGTTCCAACGCTTTCAGCAAGGGATTGCGCCCTGCCGTCCTGCTGTCTGCCAGCGAGCTGTCCGAGTTTGTTGCGCAGAGTGTCCAAGGTCACGGGCTTCAAGAGAACGTCATTCAGCCCTGTTGTCACGAACATCTCGCAGGATGCCTCAACCGAAGTATCCGCTGTGAACGCGACAATCGCAGCATGCCTTGAGGCTCCGCCTTTTCTTATCTCTTTCGTGGTTTCGTAACCGTCCATGCCGGGCATGCTGATATCCATGAGAATTGCATCGAAGCAGGTCTGACGTGCCGTCTCGACAGCCTCTTGCCCATTCCGAGCCAGATCGTGTTTCACGCCAAGCTCGGCCAGCATTTTCCCCAAGAGGGCAAGGTTGATCGGATTGTCATCGACCGCCAAGACCCTGAATGCTTCAGGCAAGACGTCGATCGTTTCATCTGATGGGGCCGGATGTGGCTTGCCGCTGGCATCACTCCCTTCAACTGGAAAGGTGAACCAGAATGTGCTGCCTTGTCCGAGTTGGCTGGAGACACCCCAGTTTCCGCCCATTCCTGAAACCGCGCGTTTGAACAGACTCAATCCGAGGCCTGTGCTTTGCCATTGCGTGTGGCTTTGGTCCGAATAGGTCACATAGTCAGAGAAGATATC
>JAWLEL010000243.1:0-4483 GCA_041686165.1 Lentibacter sp. | reverse complement strand
CGGGGTGACCTCCAGGGGTGGCGGCGCGATGATCTGCGCGCTCATCAGGAAGAAGATCAGCAGCAGGAAGACCACGTTGATCATCGGCAGGGCCGGTTCCGACTGGCGGCGGGGGCGGGGCTGGGAGAAGTCCATCGCGTTACTCCACGAGGACCAGGCGCGCGAATCCGGCCGCCGTGAGGCGTTGGGCGAGGTCCGTCAGGCGCTGGACATCGGCCCCGCCCTCGGCACGCAGGGCGATCGCATCGCTGGGCTTTTCCATGAGCGCCGCAAGCGCCTGCGGCAGATCCGCCGTATCCAGCGGCGCGCCGTTGAGCAACACGCCGTCCGGCAGGAGGGTGACGAGGCGCGGCGGGCCGTCATACTCTCCCGCGCCGCCAGGCTGGGCCATGTCGAGCGCCGTCTCGCGCCCGAATTGAGCGGCCAGCATGAAGAAGACCAGCAGCAAGAACACCACGTCGATGAGCGGTGTCAGCGCCGGTTTGCGGCGCGCGCGGGGCTGCGCGAAGGCGAACATCAGCCGTGACGCGCCTTGAGCGTCGGTGTCGGGGCGGGGGCGGTGAAGACGCGTGTGGCCGCGTCCTCCATGTCGGCCTGCACACGGTCGGCGATGCTTTCGATCCAGGTGAGCGCCATGGAGGCCGGAATGGCCACGGCCATGCCCGCCGCCGTGGTCAGCAGCGCCTCCCAGATGCCCCCGGCCAGAACGGAAGGATCGGCCTGGTTGCCGCTCGTTTGCAAGGCCTGGAAGGCGGCGATCATGCCCAGCACCGTGCCCAACAGGCCGATGAGCGGCGCGATTGTGGCAATGAGCTCCAGCGCGCGCAGCCCCGAGCGCGCTTCGCGCAGCAGGGCCTTGGCCACGCGCGTTGTCTCCTCGCGGGCCTCGGAATCCGAGAGCCATTCGCTGCGGTGATTGCACATGGCCGCGTGGGCCAGCGTCGCGCGCAGGCTCGTCGCGCCGGACAGGGCGTTCACCGCCTTGTCGCGGCGTCCGTTGCACCAATCGCCGAGCGCCGCCTCGGTGCGCGCCCCGGACCAGGCCCCCGTGCGCCAGAGCCGCCAGACCTTCCACAGGATGATCGCCAGTGTCAGCACCGAGAGCACGGCGATCACCCACAGGGCGATGCCGCCACGTTCAAGGAATGTGATGAGCCCTTGCATATCCATCCTAGCTGTCCTTCTGTTCCGCCATGTGGCCGATACTGCCCACGGTGCGCGGCATGGGCTGCGCGCCCCTGCCATATGTTTGCATCCAGTCCCGCGCCCCGCGCGACACGGCCTCGTAGACGGCGCGGCCCGCTGCCTCGCCGATCTCAGTGTGCAGACCGGCATAGGGCGTGTCACCCCCGTGGCTGGCCACGGCGACGCAATCCGTGCCGGTGCCGGTGGCCACGCCCGTGGGCAGGGCAAGCCCCGCATCCATCACGGCCGCCGTGCGCGCCTGCACGGCGATGCTCATGGCTTCCAGCAGGGCGGCCTCGGTCATGGCGCTGTTCAGCCTCAGGGCAACATTGATCGTGCCCCAATCGGTCCCGGTGCGGTCCATCCGGTGGCCCACGCGCTCGGCGTTGGACAGGCCTGTCGTGGCCACGGCATGGGCCATGGTGCCCGCGACCTGCGCGCTGTGCTCGGTATAGCAGCGAATGTCGCGCGAGGTCAGGAAGGTGACGGCATCCCCCGCGCCGCGCGCGTGTAGCTCACCGCCGAGCCATTGGGCGACGTCGAGTTCGGGCGTCAGGTCTGCATTGCGCACCTCGCGCCAGAGGATGCGGCGCGCTCGGGTGAATCCGGGGCGCAGCATCGCCCAGCTCAGCACCTGCATCTCGGTGCCGAGGTCGAACTCCAGCCAGGGGCCCTTCAGCGTAATCTTGCTCATGAGATCACATCCAGTGGCTGATAGACAAGGCCCTGATCGGTGCGTTGAACCCAGGCCGTGATGCCGAAGACCCGCGCCAGCCGTTCCGGCGACAGGACCTCCTCGGGCGGACCATCGGCCACGACGCCGCCTTGGCCGAGGAGAACAAGCCGGGTGCAATGGCGCGCCGCCAGCCCGAGGTCGTGCAGCGAGACCAAGAGGGATTTTCCCTGCTGCGCGAGGCCGGCGAATGTCTGCATCGCCGCGATCTGGTGAGCCGGGTCGAGCCCGGCGATGGGCTCGTCGGCAAGCAGCAGCGGCGTGTCCTGCGCCAGTGCGCGGGCAATCAGCACGCGAGCCTGCTCGCCGCCCGAAAGCTGCGTGGCCGGGCGATGGCGCATCTCGGTCAGGTCCATTCGCTCCAGCGCGGCCTCGACATGGCGCATGTCCGTGGCATCGGGTTTGCGCAGCGCCCCGAGATGCGGCGTGCGTCCGAGCATGACCACGGATTCCACGGGGATCGGCCAGGCGATCTCGCGCATTTGCGGCATCCATGCGGCCTGTCCGGCCCGCGTCGCTTGCGGCAGGTCCGAGAGGCTGCTGTGGCCCTCATGCGGCAAGAGCCCGAGGAGGGCGCGCATCAATGTCGTCTTGCCCGCCCCGTTCGCGCCGACCAGCCCGACGAATTCGCCCGGCGCGATCTCGAGGGAGATATCCTGCAGGACGGCGGTGTCCTGCAAGCTGACCGAAAGTCCGGTGACTGAAAGCGCTGTCAAAACCGTTCCTTTCGCAGTTTGAGGATCAGGTGCAGGAAGAGCGGCGCGCCGACGAGGGCTGTGAGCACCCCGAGCTTGAGATCACGGTCCGGCAGGATCACGCGGGCGGCGATGTCCGCGGCCAGAACCATCACCGCGCCGCCGAGGGCCGAGGCCCAGAGCAGGCGCGAGGGATGCGCGCCGACAAGGGGCCGCAGGATATGGGGCACCACGAGCCCGACGAAGCCGATCGCGCCTGCAACGGCCGTGCCCGCGCCGACCACGCAGGCGGTGCCCAGGACCAGCTGCAGCCGCAGGCGGCTGACATGGATGCCCATGGCCTGTGCCGCGTCCTCGCCCAGCGTCAGCGCATCCAGCCCGCGCCCGAGGGTGCCCAGCAGGACCATGCCCAGAGCCATGAAGGGCAGAGCCAGCCAGACATGCGTCATTGACCGGTCCTCGAGCGAGCCCATCATCCAGAAGACGATTTCACTGGCGGCAAAGGGGTTGGGCGAGAGGTTCAGCACCAGCGAGGTCAGCGCAGCAGCGAGCGCCGAGACGGCAATCCCGGCAAGGATGAGCGTCAGGGATGTGCCACGCGGCCCGGCCAGGGCCATGACCAGCAAGACCGCCAAGAGCGCCCCGGCGAGCGCCGCCAGCGGCAGGCCGAGAGCAAAGCTCGCCGAAAGGCCTGTCTGGATCGCGATCACCGCCCCGAGGGCGGCGGAGCCGGACACACCGATCAGGCCGGGCTCGGCCAGCGGGTTGCGCAGGTAGCCTTGCATCGCGGCCCCCGCGAGCCCGAGGCTGGCGCCGATCATCACCGCCAGCAGGGCGCGCGGCAGGCGGATTTCGCGCATCACCAGTGTCACGGGGTTGTCACCGCCCTGCATCAGCCCCCGCAGGCTCTCGGCCAGCCCGATACCCGCCGGACCGATCAGCATGGACCCCGCGAAGAGCACCACGGCAACCAGCCCGAGCGGCAACAGCAGGCGCATCATGGCCGCTCTCCCGTTATCTTGCGGCGAACATCGGCGAGCCGCTCGGCCGCGTCGAGGGCAAAGGGTGTGCCGCAGACCCAGTCATGATCCGTCATCGTCGCGGCTGCGCGGCTCTGCTGGAGCGCCTTGACGGCCGGGTGCGCCATCACGTCTTCTGCCCGTGATCCGCCCGGATAGGGGGTCGAGGTGATCACGAGGTCGGGGTCGGTCAGGGCCAGCACCTCGAGGGGCATCTTCCGGCCCCAGTTATACCCTGCCTCGACGGCCGCGTTGCGGAAACCGGCGAGTTTGAGAATGTCATGAGCCAATGAACCTTCACCCGAGGTGAGCCCATTGGCATAATAGAGCAGCGCGCTGGGGCGTTCGCCCGCATCCGCTTCAAGGGCCGCGCGGCGCGCCTCGAAATCGGCGATCATGGCCTTGGCCCGTGACGTGCGGTGCAGCGCTCTCCCCATCTTGGCCAGTTGTGTCGTGACACCGTCCAGCGACGAGGTGATGCCAAAGACTTCCACGCGGATGCCGAGCCCGCGCAGCATGTCGAGTGTCGTCTGCGGCGTGTAGTCTCCGGCCAGCACGAGATCGGGTTGCATCAGGTAGATTTCCTCGGCCTGACCGGAATTGATGTGATAGTCCCGCGCCGCTTCGGCCATGGGCGAGACATGGGCATCGAGCGCGATCCGGGATACCGAAAGCAGCTGGCCCTCGGCGGCCAGAATCATGGCAAGCTGGTCGGTGCACAGATTGATCGACACGACGCGCTCGGGCGCTTCGGCCCGGGCGGCAGGCACCGCGCAGAGCGTGGCCGCGCCCGCCAGAAGCGCGCGCGCGGCCAGCGCCTTGATATGCTCAAAAATCCGCACGAAGCCCGA
>JAWLEL010000242.1:0-4502 GCA_041686165.1 Lentibacter sp. | reverse complement strand
AAGATCAAGGACGATGCTGCCGACCGGGTCAAATCAGCGCTGGATGAATTCGCCGCTGATTTCGCGTAAGGGGAGATAAGGCAATGCCAAATCTCAAGGACCTTAAGAATCGGATCGAGTCGGTCAAATCGACCCGCAAGATCACGAAGGCCATGCAAATGGTGGCCGCCGCGAAACTGCGGCGGGCACAGGAAGCTGCCGAGCAATCGCGGCCTTACACGGAACGGTTCAACGCCGTCATGGGCAGCCTTGCCGAAGCCGTCGGAACGTCCGACAGCGCACCGCTCTTGCTGCGCGGCACCGGCAGTGACCAGGTTCACCTGCTCGTTGTCATGACTGCGGAGCGCGGGCTCTGTGGCGGTTTCAACAGCAACATCGCCAAGCTCGCGAAGCAGCGCGCTGCCGAGCTGAAAGCCGATGGCAAGACCGTGAAGATCCTTACGGTCGGCAAGAAAGGCCGCGAGCAGCTCAAGCGTGAATACGCGGACGCGATCATTGACCATGTCGACCTGTCCGAGGTGAAGAGGATCGGCTACGACGATGCCAAGGATATCGCCGTGGACCTGCTCGACAGGTTCGAGGATGGCCAATTCGACGTAGCGACGATCTTCTACAGCCGCTTTGAATCGGTCATCAGCCAGATCCCGACGGCGCAGCAGGTCATCCCGGCCAGCTACGACCTGCCGGAGGACGAAGAGGCCGGTGCCAGCGCCGATTACGACTACGAACCCGACCAGGACCAGATCCTGGCCGACCTGTTGCCGCGCGGCGTCGCGACGCAGATCTTCGCGGCGCTGCTCGAAAACGGCGCCAGCGAACAGGGGGCGCGGATGTCGGCAATGGACAACGCGACACGCAACGCGGGCGATATGATCGAAGACCTGACGATCGAATACAACCGCTCGCGTCAGGCGGTCATCACCAACGAGCTCATCGAGATCATTTCGGGCGCTGAAGCGCTCTAAGAGTTAACCGGAGACGAAACATGGCAAATGCAAAAGGCAAAATCACGCAGGTGATCGGCGCCGTTGTGGACGTTCAATTTGGCGACCACCTGCCCGAAATCCTGAACGCGCTTGAAACCGACAACAACGGCAAGCGCCTTGTTCTCGAGGTTGCGCAGCACCTCGGCGAGAACACCGTTCGCACCATCGCGATGGACGCGACAGAGGGCCTCGTGCGGGGCCAGGAAGTCACAGACATGGGTGAGCCGATCTCGGTTCCCGTCGGCGACGCGACGCTGGGCCGCATTCTCAACGTGATCGGTGAGCCGGTGGACGAAAAAGGCCCGGTGAATGCGAAAGAAACCCGCCCCATTCACCAGCCTGCGCCGTCCTTCGAAGAGCAATCGACATCGTCGGAAGTTCTCGAAACGGGCATCAAGGTCATCGACCTGCTGGCGCCCTACTCCAAGGGCGGCAAGATCGGCCTCTTCGGCGGTGCCGGTGTCGGCAAGACCGTTCTGATCATGGAGCTCATCAACAACATCGCGAAGGTGCACTCGGGTTACTCGGTCTTTGCAGGTGTCGGTGAGCGGACGCGTGAAGGCAACGATCTCTATCACGAGATGATCGAATCCGACGTTATCAAGCCGGACAATCTCGAGGAGAGCCAGGTTGCCCTCGTCTACGGCCAGATGAACGAACCGCCGGGAGCGCGCGCGCGTGTTGCCCTGTCGGGCCTCACGCTGGCCGAACAGTTCCGCGACCAGTCGGGCACGGACGTTCTCTTCTTCGTCGACAACATCTTCCGCTTTACGCAGGCGGGTTCGGAAGTGTCGGCTCTTCTCGGCCGTATTCCTTCCGCCGTTGGCTACCAGCCTACGCTGGCAACCGACATGGGCCAGATGCAGGAACGCATCACCTCGACGAAGAACGGCTCGATCACCTCGATCCAGGCTGTCTATGTTCCCGCGGACGACCTGACCGACCCCGCGCCCGCCACGACCTTTGCGCACCTTGACGCGACGACGGTTCTCAACCGGGCTATCTCGGAAAAAGGGATCTATCCGGCGGTTGACCCGCTTGACAGTAACTCGCGTCTGATGGACCCGCAGATCGTGGGCGAGGAACACTATGAAGTCGCACGCGAAGTTCAGGGAGTTCTGCAACGCTACAAGGCGCTTCAGGACATCATCGCCATTCTGGGGATGGATGAACTCAGCGAGGATGACAAACTGACCGTGGCGCGCGCCCGCAAGATCGAGCGGTTCCTGTCGCAGCCTTTCGATGTGGCGAAAGTCTTCACCGGCTCTGACGGTATCCAGGTTCCGCTTGAAGAAACGATCAAGTCGTTCAAGGCGGTTGTCGCCGGTGAATACGACCACCTGCCCGAAGGGGCCTTCTACATGGTTGGTGGCATCGACGATGTGATCGCCAAGGCCGAGAAAATGGCGGCAGAAGCTGCTTAAGGGAGGCATGAATGGCCGATACGATGCAATTTGATCTGGTCAGCCCCGAGCGGAGCCTTGCTTCGCTTCAGGTGGCCTCTGTCCAGATCCCCGGTGCTGACGGGCAAATGACGGCGATGCCGAACCACGCGCCCGTGATCACCACTTTGCGGCCCGGGGTGCTCGAAGTGAGTGGGCCGGAAGGTGACGCTTCCTATGCCGTCACGGGCGGGTTCGCCGAAATCGGCGCATCGGGTCTGTCGGTTCTGGCCGAGAAAGCGATCTCCATGGCCGATGCCAAGCCGGAAGATCTTGAACCCGTGGTCGCCGCGGCGCGCGAGGCGGCAGAGAAGGCCAGCCAGGAAAACCGCGACATGGCGGAGCTTCTGCTGGCCGATCTCGAGAAGCTTCTCGAAGACATGGTCTGACACAACTGGGCAACGCCGAGTGCGAATGCTAGCCTCAACCCTTGCGGGTTGGGGCTTTTTCGGTCGAGGGTATCGAAGGACAATTCAGGGACAGGCTTGGCCTATGAAGAGAATTTCAAGTGGCACGCTCGGGATCGCGCAGGGCAATGACGTGATTTTCGAGGATTTCCAGGACGGTGGAGAAATGTGGACCGGCACGGGCAACCGGGAAAAGCGCAAGCAGATCGTCTTCAGGGAAAGCTTCAAGACGCCGCCGCTCGTTCAATGCTCGCTCTCGCTCTGGGACGTGGACAGCCAGACCAACGTGCGCGCGGACCTTGAGGCCGAGAGCATCACCACAGAGGGTTTCGAACTGGTCTTTCGGACATGGGGCGACACCAAGGTCGCCCGCGTGCGTGCGAGCTGGATTGCCCTCGGGGAGGTTTCAAACGCGGATGATTGGGAGCTTTATTGAGGTGTTTCGAATTTTCGCTTTGCGAAAATCCGACCGGTGAGGGGGCGCTGCCCCCCTCACGTTCCCCCCGGGATATTTCCAGCAAGAAAAAGGAAAAGGGGGCTTTGTTTCGTTTTTCAGAACATGCCTTCGTAGATCGGCTCGAGCATTTCAGTGTCGAAGAGCGAGCTGACCGATGTGCCGTTCCAGATATTGAGGATCGACTGGGCGAACATCGGGGCGGTCGGGACGACGCGGATATTCGGCGTGTTGGAGACCTGTGGCGTTGCGGCGATGGTGTCGGTGATGACGAGTGATTTCATGACCGAATTGGTGATCCGTTCGCAAGCCGGTCCGGAGAGGACACCGTGCGTGATATATGCGTGCACTTCCGCGGCGCCGTTTTCGAGGATGACCTCGGCGGCCTTGCAGAGTGTGCCGGCGGTGTCGCAGATGTCATCGACGATGATGCACTTCTTGTCCTTTACGTCGCCGATCACTGTCATTTCAGAGACCTCGCCGGCCTTTTCGCGGCGTTTGTCGACGATGGCGAGTGGGGCGCCGATCCGTTTCGCCAGCTCTCGCGCACGGGCGACGCCGCCGACATCAGGGGAGATGACGAGGACATCGTCGAGCTCACCCTTGAAGTGATGCTGTATGTCGAGCGCGAAGATCGGCGAAGCGTAGAGGTTGTCCACCGGAATGTCGAAGAAGCCCTGGATCTGTGCAGCGTGCAGGTCCATCGTGAGCACGCGCTCGATCCCCGTGCCGACGAGCATGTTGGCGACCAGCTTGGCCGAGATGGGTGTGCGGGCCTTTGAGCGGCGATCCTGCCGGGCATAGCCGAAATAGGGGATCACGGCGGTCACTCGCTTGGCCGAAGAGCGGCGCAGCGCGTCGGCCATGATGAGCAGCTCCATAAGGTTGTCATTGGCCGGATTCGATGTGCTCTGGACGATGAACATGTCCTCGCCGCGGACATTGTCGAAGACCTCGACGAAGATCTCGCCGTCATTGAAGCGCTCGACGCGGGCTTCGACCAGCCCCTGGCTGACCCCACGGTGAAGCGACATGCGCCGTGCGATGGCCTTTGCAAGCGGCATGTTTGCATTGCCGGCGATGAGTTTGGGTTCTTTGGTCATGGACATATGGCGCGAGCTCCGAGGCAAGGTGATTCATGACAGAATCGTGTCGTTGACACCGATTAACATCTCTCTAGGGTCTGGCAAAGCGCGCGATTTGTCCGTCAATG
>JAWLEL010000241.1:0-4514 GCA_041686165.1 Lentibacter sp. | reverse complement strand
TCATGGCGCGGGCGTAGAGCACCTGCAGCTCGAACTTGCCCATGGGGCCGAGCACGGCGCGGGAGCGCAGCTCCATCAGCACGGCCAGAGCCGGGATCTCCCAGAGCATGACCTCGGGCCAGGCGCCTTCGAAGGTGAGCTCGTATTGATCGCCCACGCGCTCGAGGTGATAGGGCGGCAGGCGGAGCTGCTCGAACCATTCCATGAAGTCGGGGCGGAACATCTGGCGCTTGCCGTAGAAGGTGTTGCCGCGCAGGAAGGTGCTCTCGCCGCGGGTGAGCGAGAGGGAGCGGATATGATCGAGCTGTTCGCGCAGCTCGCCTTCGTCGATCAGCCTGGCCAGGGGGATGTCCTGGGTGCGGTTGATGAGCGAGAAGGTCACCTGCGCGGTCGGCTTGTTGCGGAAGACGGACTGGCACATCAGCAGCTTGTAGAAGTCGTTGTCGATGAGGGAGCGGACGATCGGGTCGATCTTCCATTTGTGGTTGTGGACGCGGGTTGCGATGTCCATGGCGCGGCTTTCGTTCTGGCAAGGTTGACGGGCAGAATGACGCTCTTGCGCGCCGCGCGCAAGGGAGGTTTGAGCCGTGGCCTAGAGCTGCGAGAGCCAGTCCAGCAGCTCGCCGCGCTTGAAGGGCTTGGAGAGGAACCCGTCCATCCCCGCCGAGAGGCAGGCGGCCTTGTCGGAGGCGAAGCTGTTGGCCGTGAGCGCGACGATGGTGGGCTGTGCGAGCTTGCTGTCGGCGCGGATCTGCCGCGTGGCCGTGAGCCCGTCCATCTCGGGCATGGACATGTCCATGAAGATGATGCGGGGGGTATGGCGGCGGGTGAGCTTGACCGCCTCGCGCCCGTCGCGGGCATAGACGATGTCGAGCCCCGTCTCGCCGAGGTAGCGGCGGATGACGAGGCGGTTCGTCTTGTTGTCATCGGCCACGAGCGCCTTCACGCCATCAAGGCGGATGGGCCGCTCCTCCGGGGCGTCGTCGGGTTTGGTGGCGGGCAGGGCCGGGGCCTCGTGCACCGGCTGTGCGAGCGGGAGGGTGATCGTGAAATGTGAGCCTTCGCCCTCGGTGGAGCGGATCGTGATATCGCCGCCCATCTCGCGGGCGAGGATGCGCGAGATCGTCAGGCCGAGGCCGGTCCCGCCATACTTGCGGGTCACGTCGCCATCGGCCTGGCTGAACTCTTCAAAGATCGTCGAGAGCCGGTCCGGCGCGATACCGATCCCGGTGTCGATCACTTCGAAGGTCAGCAGGGTGTCGCCCTCACGGGGCGAGGACGACAGGCGCAGCGTGACCCCGCCCTTGTGGGTGAACTTGATCGCGTTGCCGACGATGTTGATGAGGATCTGCCGGATGCGCCCGTCGTCGCCATGCAGCCGCTCGGGCAGGGGCGCGACGCAGTCGAGATCGAGATAGATGCCGGTCTCGACCGCCTTTGGCCGCAGGATCGACAGGGCCCCCTCGACGCAGGTGAGCAGATCGAAATCGACTGCGCAGATCACGGATTTCCCGGCATCGAGCTTCGAGAAATCGAGGATATCGTTGATGATCCGCATCAGCGCCTCGGCGGAGTAGCGGATCGTCTCGACGTAGCTGGCGTGTTCCTTGGGCAGTTGTGCGTCGCGCAGCAGGTCGGCCATGCCGATGATCCCGTTCATGGGCGTGCGGATTTCATGGCTCATCGTGGCGAGAAACTGCGCCTTGGCGCGTTCGCCCTTCTCTGCGGCGCGCTTGGCGGCGGCCAGTTCCTCGGCGTGGCGGCGCGCGTCGGTGATGTCGCGCTCGATCGCGATGACGAGCTCGACGGATCCGTCTTCGCAGGTCACGGGGACCTGGTTGGTCTCGACCCAGATATCCCTGCCGTCCTTGCGCCTGTTGAGAATCTCGGTGCGTAGCGGGATGCCCTTGCGGATCGAGGCGAGGATGTGGGCGCTGACGTCCGGGTCGGTGTCCGGGCTGTCGAGCAGGTCGGCAGGGCTCTCCCCGATCGCCTCGTGCGGGGCAAAGCCGGTCATCTCGGTGAAGGCGTCATTGACCCAGAGGATCTTGCCGTCGGCATCACTCATGAAGATCGAGTCCGAGGCGTTGCGGGCGACGAGCGCGAGGCGGCGGATTTCCTCTTGCTGGCAGGCGAGCTCCTCGTTGGCCTTGGCGAGCGCCTTGCTGCGCTTGAGCAGATCGCGGCTGCGGCTGACCTGGATGAGATAACCGCGCAGGGCGAAGGAAATGAAGCTGTAGACCAGCGAGAACATCAGGATCATGCCGACCGTGTTGAACAGCATGTTCTCGTCAGCAAACCCGCCACGGCCTGTCTGGATGAAGACGATGATCGCGGCGGCGGCAAGGAGCATGGCCAGGCGCGCCTGCGTGGCGAGACGGTGATGATGCACCAGGAGGCCTGCGTTGATCGAGATGCAGGAGATATAGGCGACCGACGTGATCACGGCGCCGGGCGCGCTGGAGACCACGATCGGAATGAGCGCGCTGAACGCAGCCGTGAGCGCCTGGAAGCCCGCCGTTGCGGCCGTGCGCCTGTAGAGTTTCCCGAGGTCTTCCTCGCCCCGGGCGATCCGGCGTGGCACCGTCGAGAGAAAGCCGCAATCGACCAGCTCGCCCAGCATCAGCAGGCCGAGGGTGGCGAAACTGGCGGCGAAGTGCCCTGTCAGGAAAAGGGCGGCGACCAGCGCGAGGTTGAAGAGCTGGCGAAAGAGCACGTGATTGAGCCGACTGAGCGCATAGGCTTCGAGCTGGCCCGCGAAGCTCTGCCTGCGCTCGAAGGCGGCCAGACGCCTTTCAACATCCTTGAGGTCATCTCTCATGCGCGCATCAATCTCTCGCCCGGGTTTGGCGCAAGATAGAGGAGGGACGCTTAACAATATCCCAATGGGGGAGGTTGCATTTCGCTCAAGTTTTAGGGAGGGGCCTTTTTCGGGGAGCTTGTGGCGGTTCTTGCGCCGGCCGGGCCGGATGTTCGAAATCCGGGGGGTGCGCCAGACGGTGTCTACCTGGCCATCGCCTCGTTCAGCTGACTCAGCTCGCGGGCGTGAGACTCCGCCTCGCTTTCGCCGGTCCGCGGCCCGCGCGAGAGGGCGCGGGCGAGATCGAAATAGCCTTTTCCGGGGAGGGTGCTGTGTCCGCGCGCCACGGCGCGGGCGGCTATGAAGGGCAATTCGGCGGCAGCGTCTTCCCGCATCGTGATCTCCAGGGCCCGCGTGACCTTTGCGATGGAGCCCGGAGCCCAGAGGCCGAGCGCGCGCGCCAGGGCCCCGTAGGTAATCGGGACCTCGTTTTCGGCGAGACCTTCGAGATGGGCGCGGATGCGATCTGACAGGTCTTTTTCCTTGCCCGAGGCCGCCTCGATCACGCGCGGCGGCGGGATTTCACGCGCCGCGCCGCTGGCATCGACCTCGGCCGCCCAGGCGCGGGTGCTGGTGCGCAGGATGACCCGCGTCTTGCCACTGTCGGCGCCCTCGCCGGTCTCTGTCACACCGACGACATCCCCTTTGCGCAGACCCGCGCGCAAGGAGTCCGGTGTCAGGCCGAGTTTCGGGGCCAGGTAGTCGGGGTCGACCATGATCTGATCGTCCTCCCAGCCGATGACGCCCTCCGGGACGGGACGGTTCAGCATGGGCGAAGGGCCATCATCCCGGGCATAGAACGGGTTTTCCCCCGCCGCGTGGTCGGTGACATCGACGATCCTGTCGATTTGCGGCAGGGCGGCGCGCAGCATGCGTTCGACCCCTTCGCGAAGCGTGGCCGCGGAGGCGGCGCAGCCCTGACAGCCGCCGGACATGCGCAAATAGACGGCGCCGTCCTCGACCTTGTCTGCCGAGATATGCCCGCCATGCGCGGCCACGGCCGGATTGACCTGCTGGTTCAGCAGAGTTTCGACCGCCCCGAGCAGAGCCTGGTCGGGTGTGGTCTCCTCCCGCCCGTCATGCCCGAGTGGCGCATCGGTTTCGTCGAGCACCTTCCGGATCGCTTCGGCAATCGCCGGTTTCAATGTTCCCCAGTCCGCGTCTGCCTGCTTCTTGACCCAGACCGTCGCACGGCTCACTTCGACCCGGACCACGCCTTCCAGCGAGAAAAGCGCGCGCGCCAGCGGGGCGTCGCCTGCGGCCTCGAACCTGACGGATGCGCCCTCCTGGATCGACGTGTCGAGGACGAAGCCCATGACATCGGGATCGCTGGCCGAGCCCTGCGCCCGGATGCGGCGGCGGGTGGTGGTGTCAGACATCCTCGAGCTCCGTCCCGGCCATCGCGCGCAGCGCCTTGAACGTGTAGATTCCCGTATCATGGCCGTCGGCGAACGCCATGCCGAGCGCGTAGTTGCCCACGCTCCAGACACGGGTCAGGCCGAGGTCCAGCGGCACGTTTTCAGGGTGCACAAGCCGCTCTCCGCTCATCTCGTCGCGGCATTGCGCGCATTGGCAGGCGAGGCGCAGGTCGCGGTCGGCAAGCCGCTGTTCCGTGCCATCGGCCCACCGCAAAAGGAGTGCGCCTTCCGCATGG
>JAWLEL010000007.1:0-20417 GCA_041686165.1 Lentibacter sp. | reverse complement strand
CTCAATGAAGGACACGCTGCTGATCGGGGATTTCCTATTTGTCAACAAGATGGCCTATGGCTACTCCTACGCCTCATGCCCCAGCGTGCGCATTCCCGCGGTCGGGATAAATATCGACGCCGAGGACATTTGCGGCTGGAGCCGTGGAGACAATTCTCGGCTCTTCGGTGGCGAGCCCGAGCGCGGTGATGTCGCCGTCTTCCGTCATCCCGTGAACGGGTCGGATTTCATCAAGCGCGTCATCGGACTGCCCGGCGACAAGATCCAGCTGAGGAGCGGCGTTCTGCAAATCAACGGCGCCCCGGTGAAGCTTGAAGACGGAGGCACCTTCAGCGAAACCTTTGAGCTTCAAGGCCCGCAAGGCATGCGGCCCCGCTGTGAGAACGGCCCCGTAGGCGAAGGTGCCGAATGCAAGAAGTCTCGCCAGATTGAAACACTTCCGAACGGTGTTTCACATTCCATCGTGAACATCACCGACCAGCGCACCGACAACACACCCGTCTTCACAGTTCCGGCCGGGCACTACTTCTTCCTCGGTGACAATCGTGACAACTCTACAGACAGCCGCTTTGACCAGCGCGTCGGCGGCGTTGGCTTCGTCCCGTTTGAAAACCTCATAGGCCGCGCCGACCGGGTCATATTCTCTTCTGCAGGTCGCTCAATGCTCTACTTCTGGACGTGGCGCGGTGATCGTTTCTTCAAGAGGATAGATTGAAGCTCTCGAGTGATCTGAAGGCCTTCGAGGCGCGCATCGGCTACGAGTTCAAGCAGCCCGAACTTTTGATCCGCGCACTCACCCACAGCTCCATGTCCTCACCGAACCGGCTCGACAACCAGAGACTGGAGTTTCTGGGCGACAGGGTGCTTGGGCTTGTCATAGCCGAAGCGTTGATGGCCAAGGACACGGGCGCCTCGGAAGGACAGCTCGCCCCGCGCTACAATGCGCTCGTGCGTAAGGAAACCTGCGCGGACATGGCGCGGCAGCTCGACATCGGAAACGTGCTCAAGCTCGGCCGCTCGGAGATGATGTCTGGCGGACGGCGCAAGACGGCGCTCCTCGGCGACGCGATGGAAGCGCTCATCGCGGCCATTCACCTTGATGGCGGTATAGATGAAGCAAGGTCGTTCATTTTGGGATTGTGGTCGAGAAAGCTCGCAAGCGTCGATGAAGACGCCCGCGATCCAAAAACCGCGCTTCAGGAATGGGCGCAAGCGCGCGGACTCAAGCCGCCCCAATATTCCGAGACGGCGCGCAGCGGTCCCGATCATGCCCCTCTTTTCACGATTGAGGCCGCACTTTCGAATGGTGCACGTGCGACAGCCACGGCCAACTCCAAGCGCGCCGCAGAACAATCCGCCGCCCGTGAGCTTCTCGAGATGCTGGAAAGATGATCTCATCGAACCGCGCAGGTGCGGGATTCATGACTCTCGCGATGGCTTGCTTCGCTGTCGAAGACGCACTCTTCAAGGCCGCCACGCGCGAGCTCTCCGTGGGCATCGCTCTGGTTTTGTTCGGCGCGTTCGGCTTTATCGTCTTTGCCGCGCTCTGTATCCGTGCCTGCGAGCCTGTCTGGCATCCCTCGAACCTGAAACGCACAATGCTCATCCGCTCAGGTTTCGAATTGACGGGGCGCCTATTCTACGCACTGGCCCTTGCCTTCGCTCCCCTCGCCAGCACATCGGCGATCCTTCAAGCCGCGCCGCTCTTCGTCACGCTCGGGGCCGTTATTGCCTTCGGCGAGCATGTCGGACCACGCCGCTGGGCAGCCATGGCGGCGGGTTTTTTAGGCGTCCTGCTCATCATCCGGCCGGGAGTTGAAGCTTTTGAAATCAGCTCGCTTTTTGCCCTCATCGCCACCGCTGGCTTTGCAGGGCGCGATCTGGCGACGCGGGCAAGTTCACCAGAGATGTCTTCGCATCAGCTCGGGGCAATCGGTTTCCTGGTGCTTGTCTTGGCCGGGCTGATCATGTTGGCGGTGGAGCAGCCCGATATTGCAATGCCAGAGCCAATGGCCTTGCTCAGCATCCTTGCCGCCTCGCTTGTCGGGGTTGCGGCTTACAGTGCGCTGACCCATGCGATGCGCGCAGGTGATGTCGGCTTTGTCGCCCCCTATCGCTACACAAGATTGCTTTTTGCCCTACTGATCGCCGTCGCGTTCTTCGGAGAGCGCCCAGACGCGCTGGTTCTTCTCGGCGCGGCCATCATCATAATGGCGGGGCTTTTCAGCCTTGCCCGAGCACAAGAAGCTGGCAGCGAGGCCGCTAAATCACTACAGTCCCCCAAACTATGAACGGAGTTCTCCGATGACCACACGCGCTGGGTTCGTGGCCCTCATAGGCGAGCCGAATGCAGGTAAGTCGACCCTGCTCAACCGCATGGTCGGCGCGAAGGTCAGCATCGTGACTCACAAGGTGCAGACAACACGCGCACGCATCAGGGGCGTGGCGCTCGAAGGCGATGCGCAGATCGTATTCGTCGATACGCCGGGACTTTTCAAACCGCGTCGCAGGCTTGACCGCGCAATGGTCGCCGCAGCCTGGGGAGGTGCGGCTGATGCCGACATCATCGTGCTACTGATCGAAGCGCATCGCGGCATCACGGAAGGTGTCGAACGCATTCTCGAAAGCCTCACCGAGTTGGCGCCGAACCAGCCGGTTGCGCTCGCGATCAACAAGATCGATCGGGTGAAGTCAGAGGTTCTGCTCTCGCTCACCGAGAAGATGAACGATCGCTACGGCTTCGTGAAGACCTTCCTGATTTCGGCGGAGCGGGGCCATGGCGTACAAGACCTCAAGAACTGGCTCGCGGCGGAGCTTCCCGAAAGCCCCTGGCTCTACCCTGAAGACCAGATCGCCGATTTACCGATGCGCATGATCGCCTCCGAGATGACTCGTGAGAAGCTCACGCTCAGGCTCCATCAGGAACTCCCCTACCAGCTCACCGTCGAAACCGAGAGCTGGGAAGAGCGCAAGGACGGCTCGGTCAAGATCGACCAGGTGATTTACGTCGCGCGGGACGGCCACAAGGGGATCCTTCTCGGGAAGCGCGGAGAGACGATCAAGGCGGTTTCAAAAGCCTCACGCGAAGAGCTCGAAGAGTTCCTTGGCCGCCGCGTTCATCTCTTCCTGCAGGTCAAGGTGCGCTCCGGCTGGCTAGAGGACGCCGAGCGCTATTCCGAAATGGGTCTTGATTTCAAGGACGGCGGCGCGTGAGTCGTCTCACATCGGACTTCTGGGTACATGCCTATCTCTCGCGTTTACGGCTCAGGGAGATTCCCGCTTTCGTCGTCCGTCATGGCGATGATACCGCTGGCGCGGTGCTGGTGAAGCTCAATACGCTTGACGGGAAAGCCACGGCCTTCCAACGCCGCTTCGATCTCATGTCGGACCGGCGTGTCTGGGAGGAGCTGGCAAAGGGCAATGAGGGCGATGTCGATGCCGCGCTGCGGAGGCAGGCCGGGTTCGACCCCGACGCATGGATCATTGAAGTCGAGGATCGTGATGGCCGTCACCTTCTTGATGAAGAGGGCCTTGCCGACTAGGGTTTCACGGCCAGGGAGGGCAACACATGATCGAGAAATTGAAAACCATCGTTGGCGCGCCTCACGTGCTTGAGCATGACGATGCCGCGCGGTTCTGTCGCGATTTCACGGGTGAATTCAGCTGGACCCCTCTTGCCGTTGTCCGCCCCGCGAACACGCGCGAAGTTTCCCGAATAATGACTCTTGCCAACGAGACGAACACACCCGTTGTGCCTGTTTCGGGCAATACAGGGCTTGCGGCAGGTGCAATTGCCGACGGCGCGATCATGATCTCCGTTGAGCGCATGAAGCGTATCCGTGAAATCCGCCCCGAAGCAAAGCTGGCCATCGTCGAGGCCGGTGTGGTGCTTTCGGCGCTGCGCGACGCTGTCGAGGATGAAGGCCTGATCTTCCCGCTCACTTTTGGCGCGCAGGGCTCTGCCATGATCGGAGGCAACCTCGCGACGAATGCAGGCGGCTCCAACGTCTTGCGTTATGGCAACACCCGCGATCTTTGCCTTGGTCTTGAAGTCGTCCTGCCTTCCGGTGAGGTGATGGACATCATGAGTGAACTTCACAAGGATAATTCAGGCTACAATCTCAAGCACCTTGTCATTGGCGCCGAAGGCACACTCGGTATCATTACCGCCGCCGTGTTGAAGCTCTTTCCAAAGCCTCGTGCCTACGCCACGGCCATGGTTGCAACCGAGGACCTTTCGGGCGCGCTCGGGCTGCTTAACCGCCTGCAGACCGCGACCGGCGGCAGCGTCGAAGCCTTCGAATACATGCCGAAAGCCTATATCGAAGCGCATTTGAAAACCATCGAGGGCGCACGCCCGCCGTTCGAGCAAATGCACGATGTAAATATCCTGGTCGAAATCGGAGCGACGTCGCAGGACGCCGCGACCGAAATGGAAGACGGTCGCGCAAAGGTCGGCCATATGCTCGAAGACACGCTTGCCTCGCTGCTAGAAAACGGTGGCGTCGTCGATGCCGTCGTAGCGCAGAACGAAGCACAGCGCCGCGAAATGTGGGCCCGCCGCGAAGCGGCCGCCGAAGTCGTGCTCACGCAGGTTCCGATCATCAATAACGACGTCGCTGTTCCCGTCGACAAAGTGGAGGCCTTCATCACGATCGCAGATGAGCGCATCAAGGCGGCCGATCCGCAAGCATACTCGCTCCTCGTCGCACACCTTGGCGACGGCAATGTGCACTACGCCGTCAAGGCGCCTAACCACACACCGGAAATCAAGGCCGAGATCGTCGAGATCGTCGAGGAATGCGTGCTCGAGTTCGGCGGCAGCTTCTCGGCGGAACACGGTATCGGAACATACAAGCTTCCATCCATGGCCCGGCGCAAGAACCCTGTTGCCCTTTCGGCGATGCGCGCCATAAAGTCAGCGCTCGACCCGAAAGGCATCATGAATCCCGGAAAAGTCCTGCCATCTGAATGAGTCAGGCTTTGACCACAAGGACGACCTGCGCCTCGTCTTGCGCATGGTCTCCACTGGCCGATGCGCCATAGATCGGCAGGTTCACGACCTCCAGTGAAGCTATCTTCCCGGACAACGCCTCGAATTTCTCCGCGAACCCGGCCTCTTTCCAATGCGTGGCGTTTATGGAGAGCACAAGCCGCCCGCCCGGAGATGTGACCCGCATGACTTCGTCCAACGCATCAGGTCCGACATGGCCTGTGGTGAAGGTGCCCGAGGAAACGATTGCGCGGTAGATCTGGTCATCAACCGGCAAACCCTCGTTGATATCGGCGGTGAAGAGCTTGCGGTAGGAGTCTTTCTGGCCAGCCTGGTTCAACATCTCCGTGGAAATATCTGTACCATCTATCGGCCCGAGGCCGATGCTGACAAGCGCCTGTCCCAAGAGGCCAGTCCCAGCGCCTATGTCCAGAATGGGCCCATGAACACCAAAAGCCATTGCCGCATCGGCAACCCGCTCCGGAAGACGATAGTCCATCGCCTCTGCAAAAGACGTTTCATAGCTCTCTGCCCAGGTCGCATAGAGGCGCTTGTTGTCTTCCGGTGTCTGGAGCGCGTAAGCGGCCTTGAGCTCTTCGTCAGGCTTTTTCATGCGAGAAGTCAACGCTGCGAAAGCGATTCAGGCAAGTATTATTTCTTGCCTTTTTCCAGCGCATCCAGCCGCACCTTGAGCGCTTCATTCTCTTCACGGGCCTTCTGGGCCATGGCACGCACCGCGTCGAACTCTTCACGCGTGACGAAGTCACGGTCCGCCAACCAGCGCTCGACAAGCGATTGCATTGCCGTTTCAGCTTCGGTCTTCGCCCCTTGGGCAACACCCATCGCATTGGTCATGAGCTGGGAAATATCGTCCAGCATCTTGTTTCTCGTCTGCATCTTCGTGCTCCTGCTTTCGGCTTGCTTCCTATATGGGCAATCACGGCTCCAACCTCAAGCTTGACGCGCCCGCAGCGGCAGGGCAACAAGCCAATATGTTAGCTCAGATCCCCTTTCCCGAAATATCGCCAGAGATCTTCAGCGTCGAAGCCTTCGGGCAGGAATTCGCGCTGCGCTGGTATGCGTTGGCCTACATTGCTGGCATCATCATTGCCTGGCGCACCAGTGTCAGAGCGATCCAAAAGCCGGAATTGTGGCGAGACGAGACACCGCCCCTCGACAAATCGCAACTCGAAGACCTGCTGACCTGGATCATCATCGGCATCATAGTCGGGGGCCGCCTTGGTTTCGTGCTTTTTTACGAACCTGCCTATTATCTCTCCAATCCCGGTCAAATTCTCCAGGTCTGGCAAGGCGGCATGGCCTTTCATGGCGGATTTCTCGGCGTGGTGATCGCCAGCTGGGTCTGGTGCGCTCGAAACGGGGTGAGCAAGGTTTCCGCCGCCGACACGATCGCGCTTGGCGTGCCTTGGGGTCTGATGCTCGGCCGGCTGGCCAATTTCATCAATGCCGAGCTCTGGGGGCGCCCGTCCGATGTCCCCTGGGCCATGAAATTTCCGTCAATGTGTCATGACACCGTACTCCAGGGCTGCTCTCGTGTCGGGGAATGGTTTTATACCGGCGCAGAAGTCACCCGCCACCCCTCACAGCTCTACCAAGCCACTTTGGAAGGCGTCGCACTCGGCGCGCTCCTGCTATACCTTGCGTTCCGAGGCGGCGCGCTCAAGTCACCAGGCCTGGTCACGGGCGCATTCATTGGTGGCTATGGGCTCGCCCGCTTCATCGTCGAACATTTCCGGCAGGCTGACGCGCAGTTCATCACATACGATAACCCCTTCGGCCATGTTCTGCGGTTTGGCGAGTTGGGCCTGACGATGGGCCAGGTTCTGTCGCTGCCGATGATACTTGTTGGCCTCGGTATCATCCTCTGGTCGCACCGCGCTGCGCGCGTATGAAACCACTCGAGGACCATATTATCGCGCTGATCCGGGCCAACGGCCCGCTCACGATTGCCGAGTATATGACCCTGTGCCTCCAGCACCCCCAACAGGGCTATTACGTCACGCGTGATCCGCTCGGCACAACGGGTGATTTCACGACCGCGCCGGAAATCAGCCAGATGTTCGGAGAACTGATTGGCCTTTGCCTCGCGCAGAGCTGGCTCGATGCGGGCCAACCCTCACCATTTACACTGGCTGAGCTTGGCCCCGGCCGTGGAACGCTGATGTCGGATATCCTGCGCGCAGCAAATGCTGTGCCGGGCTTTACTGACGCTGCCGATATCCTCCTTATCGAGACATCACCGGCCCTCTGCGCCATTCAGCGGGATACTCTCTCGGCTTTTTCGCCCAGATGGTCGGACAGGCTTGAACCTTCGGACACCCCGCTCTTTCTGGTGGCAAACGAGTTCTTCGATGCCCTGCCCATTCGCCAGTTCCAGCGCGCCGGAGAAGGCTGGCGCGAACGCGTTGTCGGCCTTCAGGATGACAAGCTCACCATCGGCCTTACGGAGCCCGCGCCCATTTCCGCGCTCAAGCACCGCCTCTCGGACACCAAGGATGGCGACATCGTCGAAACAAGGGCACAGGCCGAAACCACCGCACAGACGATCGGCGCTCAGATATCCGCGCATGGCGGTATGGCGCTGATAATCGACTATGGTGACTGGCGCAGCCAGGGCGACACGTTCCAGGCCGTGGCCAAACACGTGAAGGTTGATCCATTGACCGCACCGGGAAAGACCGACCTTACAGCACATGTAGACTTCGAAGCCCTGGCCAAGGCTGCCAAACCGGCGCGCCCAAGCTTTCTCACGCCCCAAGGCGTATTTCTCGAGCGCCTCGGTATCACGCAACGCGCGCAGGCGCTGGCTACGGGGCTCGACGGTGATGCGCTTGAAGTGCATATCTCGGCACATCGGCGCTTGACGCACCCCCAAGAAATGGGGAGCCTCTTCAAAGTCATGGCGCTCTTCGCCGAAGACGCCTCACCACCGCCGGGACTGTTCAATGACGGTTGAGTTCATCACCGACAGGAGCCTCGCTCCTGTCACGCACGGCTTTTTCACACGCAAGGGCGGCGCATCATCGGGTGTGTTCGCCGGCCTCAATTGCGGTGAAGGCTCCTCGGATCAGGGCGAAATCGTCCAGCTCAATCGCAAGCGCGCGGCCGAGGCCATGGGCCTTCCGCGCGAGGCGCTCTGCTCGGTTCATCAGGTTCATTCGCCCGAAGTGATCGCGCTGACCGAGCCACCAACTCAGAAAGCAAGGGCCGATGCGATGGTCACGGCCACAGAAGGCCTCGGTCTTGCGATTCTCACAGCCGACTGTGCCCCTGTCCTCTTCGCCGATCACGAGGCCCGCGTAATCGGCGCGGCACATGCAGGCTGGAAAGGCGCACTTGGCGGTGTGCTGGAATCAAGCGTGGACGGGATGGAAGCGCTCGGCGCACGCGCGGGCAACATCCGCGCCGTCATAGGCCCCACGATCAGCCAGCGCTCCTACGAGGTAGGTGAAGAGTTCTTCGAACGTTTCATTGACGACGACATGGGCAACACCCAGTTTTTCGTGAACGGCGCGGAAACGGGCAAGTATCTCTTCGACCTGGTTGGATTTTGCCTGCACCGCCTCCGCGAGCGCGGTGTGGCAGATGCAAGCTGGACCGGACATTGCACCTATTCCGACGAGGCCCGCTTCTTCAGCTTTCGCAGGACAACCCACCGGGCGGAAAAGGACTATGGCCGACAGCTTTCAGTCATCCGGCTTTGAAAGAGACGGAAACAATCGCCTGATTAAGGCAGGAACGTTTCCAATTTTCTGCAATATTGTCGCCAATAGGCCCAATCACTGCCCCATTTTCCAGTTTTATTCAGCTTCAAGAAACAACATGCCGTGAAGCGGCGGGACTTGAGGAGAAGGAAAAATGCTGACCACACAGAAGCGCAAGCGCTGGCTGAACAACATGATCGCTGCTGCAAAGACTGAAACAACGGCCATGCCTTGGGAGCGTGGTGCCCGCCGCGCGGCCTTCATCCGCCGCCGTCGCACACTGGAAAAAGCGGCTTAAGGCAAGACCCCGAGCCACAACCAGACCGTGATAACAGACAAGGTCGTCGCGACGAGAACGGATGTCGCGGCGACCTTTTGCGCTTTGCCGTAGAGCGAAGCGAAGACGTAAGTGTTGATCCCCGGCGCCATGGCTGCGGTCAATACGGCCGAGCGAAACTGGCCCATGCTGAGGCCGTTCGCCGTTCCCATCGTCCAGACAACGGCCGGATGGACCGCCAATGTAACGACACAGACAAAGGCGATGACCTTGGCATCGCCACGCACTTTGTATCGGACAAGCACCCCGCCCAGTCCGAAAAGCGCCATTGGCAGCGCCGTCATCACAATGAGATCAACCGCTTCGCTCACCGCGCTGGGAAGCGTCAGCCCGGTGAGGTTCACCGTGAAGCCGAGAAGGATACCCAGCACCAGCGCATTCTTGAACATTGCCGTGAAAACAGCGCGCGGCAGGCTTGCAGCAGAGGCGCCGCGCGCCCGGGCCTTGGCAATTTCCATGGCAGTAATCCCAAGGCCATAGCAAAACGGCGAATGCACCGCGACGATGGCAAAATTGGCACCGAGCGCCTCCGCGCCAAAGGCCCGCTCCGTAATCGACAAACCGAGCATCAGGGAATTGGCGAAAAGGCAGACAAACCCTATGGCGACGCTTTCTTCCCAGTCTCGCTTGAAGACGTAGCGCCCCGCCAGCAAGCCGAGCAGGAAACAGACTGTCGACCCCGTATAGAAGCTGAGCAGCAATGCGCCATCAAACGTTTGTCCGAGTTCAAGCCGCGCAATCGCTTGGAACAACAGAACCGGAATCGCGAAATTCTGGGTAAATTTCATCAGCGCGTCGATGACGCCTTCGTCGAAGAGCCGCACCCGGACCGTAAGATATCCCACCCCCACAACGAGGAATACCGGCAGGATAACATCAATGAGTGCCTGCATTACCCGTCCAGCCGGATGACCATACCATCATATGCAGGCGTGACATTCTCGGGCGTTTCCGCCTTCAGAGTCTCATAGTCCAGATCAATGTGCATGTTGGTCAGAACGGCGCGCTTCGGCGCCGCTCTCTCGATCCACTCAAGCGATTTCTCAAGATGTGTGTGAGTCGGGTGCGGATCTCGGCGCAGGGCATCAAGCACCCAGTATTCAAGGCCTTCCACGGCATCCCAGGCCTCCTCGGTCATCTCTGCCACGTCAGGCAGATACGCCAGCCCGGAGATCCGGAACCCAAGCGCCTCGATCGAGCCGTGATTGACCTCGAATGGATGTAGTTCGATCGCGCCCCCGGCGCCCTCAATGCTCCAGGGCCCGTTGATCGTGTTCATCTCGAGAATTGGCGGATACGGGCTGCCCTTTGGCTGCACGAAAGCATAGCCGAAGCGGGACAAAAGATCATTCTGCGTGTCACCGTCCGCCCATGTCTGAAGCCGCCTGCGCATGTTGAAAACGATCATTCTCAGATCATCGAGACCATGCACATGGTCTGCGTGGCTGTGGGTCCAGACCACGGCATCCAGCTCACCGACACCAGTGTCGAGAAGTTGACTCCGCAAATCGGGCGATGTGTCAATCAGGACGCGCGTTGTACCCGCATCGCTGATCCTCTCGACCAACATGGAGCAGCGGCGGCGGCGGTTCTTCGGATTCTCGGGATCGCATGCGCCCCAATGCCCCCCCAGCCGCGGAACACCGCCTGAGGATCCGCAGCCCAGTATGGTAAACTTCAACTCCACGCTCACGCCAGTACCGCCTTGGGAAATAGTCGCTCGAAATTAGCCTCGCTCTGCGATGCGAAGTCTTCATAGGTCATGCCAAACACCTCGGCGGCCATCTTTGCCGTATGAACTACGTAGGATGGCTCATTGCGCTTGCCGCGATAGGGCGGCGGGGCAAGATAGGGGGCATCGGTTTCGACCAGAACACGATCGGCCGGTGCCGCTGCGAATATATCCCTGATCTCCTGCGATCTCGGAAATGTGCCGATGCCGGACATGGACAGGTAAAAGCCCAGCTCGAGCGCCGCCTTGGCCAGCTCTGCACCCGACGAAAAGCAGTGCATCACACATTCGAAAGTGGCGTTGCGGTGCTCTTCGGCGAGGATACGCGCCATGTCCTCATCAGCGGCACGCGCATGGATAACGAGCGGCAGTCCCGTCTCAGCCGCGGCAGCGCAATGAATACGCAGGCTTTGCTTTTGCACATCCGCGCTTTCTGCGGTGTAGTGATAGTCGAGGCCAGTCTCCCCGATCCCGACCATCTTGGGATGAGCGGCGATCTTCACAAGATCATCCACGCTCACCATCGGCTCTTGCGCCGCGCTCATGGGATGTGTCCCGGCGGCATAGAAAACCGGCTCATATGCTTCGGCGATGGTCCGCACTGCCGGTTCGTTGCGCAGCCGCGTGCAGATCGTGACCATGCGATGCACCCCTGCATCAAGCGCTCGTTGAATCACCGCTTCTCGCTCTTCATCGAAATCGGGAAAATCCAGATGGCAATGGCTGTCGGTGATCTTCGCTGCGTCTGTCATGTCTTGCTTTGCCCAGCCACTGATCTTTGAATTCGCAGGAAGGTATCAAGGATCAATGCAGCAGCGTCAAGGTTCACCGCCCGGCCATGGCGCAAGCGCGACAAAAGCTCATCGGACAACCTTGCCCAGCGCCGCGCGGCATGAATATCCGGCGACAATCTTGCAAATATCTCTGCCTCTTGCGCGTCTGCCGGCGCGTTGTCGCCTGATGCTCCTGCACGGGCGAGCCGGAACAGCAACATTTCAAGCAGGACGCAAAAGAGATCAAGTTCCTCCTCGGCACCGCGCATGGAGAATTTGCCTGCCAGGTGCTGAACACGTGCCCTGTCGATGTTTGGAAGCGTCGAAATCGTGCCCAAGATCTCGGAATAGAGCGACAAGCCATCAAGCTTCAGGAGCCGCGCCGCAGCGCCAACGGAGCCGCCAGATAGCGCCGCCAAGGTCCCGGCGCTGGCCTTACTCAACTCCTGGTCCAACCCTACGGCCCGTAAGGCTCGGCTCATGTTCTCTGGCCCCAGAACAGCCAGCCGCAACTCGCGGCACCGCGAGCGGATCGTTGGCAGGAGAGCCGCAGGTTGATGTGCCACGAGAAGGAAAGTCGTCAATCGCGGCGGTTCCTCGAGCATCTTCAAAAGCGCGTTGGCCGCTTGCGTGTTCATTTCATCGGCGGCGTCTACGATCACGACACGCCGCCCGCCCTCTGCGGCCGACATCGACAAAAAGCGCCCGAGTGCGCGAACATCGTCGACAACGATCATATCCCTGAGCCGCTTGGTTTCGGGATTCACACTTCGCGTAATCTTGAACAGGCGCGGCTCGGAGCCAGCCTGCATACGCGTCACCACCGGATCATCAGCGGCAATATCCAGAGTCACTGCCTGCGGAGACGCATTTTCGAACAGCCCCGGTCCGTTATCATCTTCACTTCTAGTCAAGAGGAAGCGCGCGATCCGCCAGGCCATCGTTGCCTTGCCCACACCCTGAGGTCCGCTCATCAGCCAGGCATGATGCAACCGTCCCGATTGGTAAGCCTCGAGAAAACGTGCTTCAGCCTCTGATTGACCATAGAGCTTCTGCGTGTCTCGCGGATGTGGCGTTCCTTCCAGCCTTTCCGGCTCGATGAAGTCGTACTCAGCCATCAGAGCCTCGCCTTGACAACGCTTAGGGCAGATGCACCAACATCGGCTATTGCGCGACCAGCGTCTATGACCGCAAATCGCTCGGGGAAAGCAGCAGCCAAGTCCAGGAAGCCCCGGCGCATGGCCAGCTGCATCTCCAGCCCCATATCCTCGAACCGCTCTTCTCGCGTCTGCCGTGCCTTGGCCCGAGCAAGACCCATCGCGGGGTCCATGTCGAACAACAGGGTCAAGTCCGCTTCCCGGGCGATCATGAGCTCATGCAGCCTGTCTACAATCTCCCGAAGATCTCCCCGGCTCAATCCTTGGTAAACGCGGGTTGAATCCACGAACCGATCGCAGATCACGATCTTGCCAGCGTCGAGTGCGGGCAGGATCGTTCGTTCGAGATGATCGCGCCTGGCCGCTGTGAACAACAGGATTTCCGTCTCGGCCGACCAGCGCTCCGGATCACCTTCCAGTACGAGGGAACGGATCTCTTCGGCCCCGGGTGAGCCTCCCGGCTCCCGAGTCAGAAGCACGTCATGGCCTTCGGCTTCCAGAGCCTCTTTCAAAGCCTTTGATTGCGTTGATTTTCCCGATCCATCAACGCCTTCAAGCGTTATGAACCTCGCCCCGGATTTGCTCAAAGCGCGCCCTCGGCCCCGGCAATGACTTTGTGCAACACACGCTTTGATGCAAGCTTGAGCCGCACCATCGCGCCGCCCTTGGCAACGGCGTTCGCCGCCACGAGCGGCACTTCCGTTGGCTCCAGCCCCTCGGGTTTGATCAGGATCTTGCCAACCGTTGCACCGGCTTCGACCGGCGCTTCGAGCGGCCCATCGTATATCACCTCAGCGGCGATCTTGCGCGCTCCTCCAACCGGCACGAGCGTTTCGAGTGCCGCTGAGGGCGTCAGCGCCACGGAATCGACTTCTCCCATCCAGACATCCGCTTTCGCGACCACCTGCCCCTCTTCGAGCAATTGCGCCGTCGTGAATTGACGGAATGCCCAGTTGGTTATGGCTTCCGCCTCCCGCGCGCGCGCTTGCTCAGTCTCCAATCCCGAAATGACGAAAATGATACGCCGTTTGCCCTGAACCACCGACCCCGCGAGTCCATAGCCGGCCTCCTGCGTATGTCCGGTCTTCAGCCCATCGGCTCCAATACCAAGGCCGAGCAATGGGTTTCTGTTGAAGCGGTTCTGAGACTCGGTTTTGTCAAATACGAATTCTTCCTCGGCAAACATCTTGTAGAACTCCGGGAAATCCTCGATGATTCGCTCAGACACGATCGCGAGGTCCCGCATGGACATCCTTTGTGTTGGATCAGGCCAGCCGTTGGAATTGGCGAAGGTCGAATGGGTCATCCCGAGTTCTTTTGCGCGTTCCGTCATATCGCGCGCGAAACCTGCCTCAGTTCCGTCGCGGCTGAGAGCCTCGGCGATCACCGCGCAAGCATCGTTTCCAGACAGGACGATGATACCACGTAAAAGAGCCGCCACCGAAACGCGCTCTCCAGCCTGCAAGAAGAGCGTGGAGCCGCCATAGCTCATCGCGTGCTCCGAAACCCGCAGCTCCTCATCGAGCTTCAATCGCCCGTCCCGCACCGCCTCGAACGCCATATAGACGGTCATCAGCTTGCTCATCGATGCAGGTGGCAAAGGCACGTCGGCATCCTTGGAAAGCAAGACCGTGCCAGTCGTGTGGTCCAGAACGAAAGCCGCCTTGGCACGGGTCTCGAACGCATGAACGGAACCGGCCATTACCACCAGGGCCAGGACGAATGTCAAAGTGGAAAAGGCAGCGCGGAGCACTGGGACCTCCTTTGATTGGGGTGTCAGTCCTTCACCGCGTAGGCATCGGTGAAGCCGGCAGATTTGGCCTTCTCGGTCAATTCGGACAATTCCGATTTGCTCGATGCTGGGCCCACGATCACCCGCCAGAATGTTTTCCCGTTGAGACTTTGCTTCTTGACCTTCGGAACCATGCCCTGAGTGCGCATGGCGGTAGCCGTGTTCTCGGCATTCTTCTCGACGCTGAAAATACCGATCTGAACATAGGGCTTAGCGACCGACGAAGGCTTCGGAGTGGCGTCCGGTTTGGGCTCAGATGCGACTTCGCCAGTGGCTGACTCGGCCGAGTCGAGCGCGGCTTCGGCTTCGCTGATCGGGTCAAGCGCCGCTTCCTCGACGAATTCCGGCTCGGACAGCCCGGTCGCCTCTTCCGTTTCGGGAGCTGCCTGCTCTCGTCTGAGCGCCGTCACGTTCAACTCTTTCGGCTCCCCGGCCAGCATTCCCAAGGCTTCTGCCGCATCTGAGGAAATCTGCAACTTGGGGCCGGGGTTCTCGCGCTCGCGCCGAAAAAGGGCGCCGACAACGAAGTTGCTGTTCTCGGGGTTTCGAATGATCACGCGCTCCGGCTCCTTGACGTCAGGATGCGCCACCCAAACACCGCCAAGAGAGGGCCTGCCATCCCACAGCCCTGCCTCGGAGACCTGGAAAACCTCCGGAGCCTCGACATCGCGCTCGACCGTCTTCTGCCCCTGATCATCAAGCGGTTCTTCAGTTTCCGCTTCGGGCTTGGGCTGAAACAACGAGAACTGTTCGCCCTCTTCGCACCCTGCCAGAACAAGCGAAAATATACCAGCAAGGCCAATCCGCCGCATCATGCCGTTTGGTTTAATAACTTTGTCGTTCTTCATATTGCCCACTGCCCACAGCCCCTGTCTATTCGGTCCGCGACCGCGCCGATCACGCTTAGCGCGTGTTTTGCGAGCAACTCTAGCCTTTCAGGCCCTGCATGAAAAGTCCGCACAGCTGCATCGGCAGAAAAACGTCGCTTTTGTTCGAGGCCTGTGACGCGAACACGAATTTTCAGGTTTTCTCCATCGCGAACTCACGCTAATGAAGCTCCGTCGGAGGAGTGGCAGAGTGGTTGAATGCACCGGTCTTGAAAACCGACGAGGGTTAACGCCCTCCGTGGGTTCGAATCCCACCTCCTCCGCCATTGAATAACGCAGTCGTGTCATAAGGCCTAGGTGCGGCTCGTCTGGCCGAGATCACATCCGAGCCTGAACGGCGCGCGCCCGTGCAAGCGCTTCAGGCACTCTGGCTTCAGTTTTGAGTAACCGGCCCTCTTTTCACGTCACGATCACGCCAAACAGGCGAGCGCGGTCCAGATCGCGGCCTCTGACAGCAGTTGCGCCGCGCCAAGCACATCACCGGTTTGCCCGCCGATCTTGCGCCTCGCTTGCCAGCCAATCACGCAGACCACGGCGGCGCAGATGGCAAGCGGCACCGGCCAGAGGATAAGTCCGAGAAGTATCACAACGATGAGAACGCCTCGCGCACCGCGAGACTGCCCAGCTGCCATGCGCGCCATACCGTCGCGGCGCGCAGGCGGCAGAGCTTCCTGCAATGCGGTCATTCCAGCGCGGCTCAACACGGCCGCGCCGACAAAAGCCAGCAGCCCGGGCGCGGCAGTGCTTACCGAGACGGTCCAGATACCGCTCACAACGATCAGAACGAGTACGCCATAACTTCCTATCCGGCTGTCCCGCATGATTTCCAGTGCATGGGCCGTATCCCGGCCACCCCCTATGCCATCGGCATAATCTGCAAGGCCATCGAAATGCAGCGCACCGGTCACCAACGCAAGCCCCGCCAGAGCCAACAATGCGGCCAAGACAGGCGGCGCATTCAGCGCCAGGGCGCCGGCGTGAGCAACCCAGGTCAAAAACCCCACTACCACGCCGACAAGCGGAAAGGCCCAGCGCGCCTCAGCCAGGTCTGGCGCGTTGCCATTGATCCTTCCGGTCGGAAGCCGGGTCAGCAGCATCAGGGCGACCTGCATCTCACTGAAACGCCGGTTCAAGCTCATCCGTCCGCCACGCCGGCTTCTGCAAAGGTCGCCATGCCGTTGTGGCACTCCATAGCAGCGCGCAGAAGGCCAAGGGCGAGCGCCGCGCCCGAGCCTTCGCCAAGCGCCATGTCCAATGCCAGGATCGGAGTCTGGTTCAACGCTTCGAGCAGCCGCACATGGCCAGGTTCGCGGCTGACATGGCCCACGACGCAGTGATCAAGGTAGCGAGGGTCTGAGGTGTATAAGGGAACAGTCGCGGCGGTGCAGATGAAGCCATCGAGGATGACCGGAATTCGCAACGCGCGCGCCTGAATAACCGCGCCACAGATTGCTGCCTGTTCGCGTCCGCCAACAGAGGCGAGAATACCCATCCCGGCCGCGCCCGAATGGAGGGCGCAAGCACGGCTCACCGCGTCGACCTTCCGTGTCAGGCCCGCATCGTCCGAGCCTGTCCCCCGTCCGACCCAATCAGCGGCATCGCCGCCAAAGCCTGCCTTTGCCATGGCCGCTGCGATGGTCGAGTTTCCGATCCCCATCTCGCCGAGAATCAGCACACTGGCCCTGGCATCGACGGCTTGCGCACCGCGCCGCATGGCATCCAAAGTTTCGGCCTCGCACATCGCGGCGCCTTGCGTGATATCGCCGGTGGGCTGGTCGAGGTCCAGCGCGATCACTGACAATTCAGCGCCATTGGCCCTGCAAATTTGATTGATCGCCGCGCCGCCGCTTTCAAAATTGGCCACCATCTGCGCTGTGACTTCTTGAGGGAACGGGTTCACCCCCTGCGCACAAACACCATGATTTCCAGCAAAGACGAGCGCCTGGGCACGTTCGATCACCGGGCGTTCGCGTCCCTGCCAGGCCGCCATGAAAATCGCCAATTCCTCCAGGCGGCCCAGCGCACCGGGGGGCTTGGTCAGACTGTTCTGACGGTCTGTCGCAGCTCGCGAGGCATCTTCATCCTTGAGGGGCAATGTCCCTGCAAGGGCTGCTACCTCATCAAGTGTCTTGAACTCAGAAAGCAGTGTCATTCGGTTTTACCCTCATCGGATGGCCCGCCACGGCAAGCCACACTTCATCGCAGGCCTCGGCCACGGCCTGGTTGAGGTAGCCTGCAGCATCGCGGAATGTGCGGGCCAGCCTGTTTTCGGGGACAATACCAAGACCAACCTCGTTGGATACGAACACCACGGGAGCGGTCTGTTCGGAGAAGGTCTGGATCAGCATATCGACTTCGGCCTGCCAGTCGGCCCCGTCAAGCATCAAGTTGGTGAGCCACAAGGTGAGACAATCAACAAGCCTCGGCACTCCACCATCGGTTTCATGCAACGCGGCCACCAGATCGGTCGGAGCTTCCCTGTCGTCCCAAGCCTGATCATTCCGCCGGGCCTTGTGAGCCGCGATGCGGTCGGTCATTTCGCTGTCGCCGCCCTGAACCCGCGCCGTCGCGATGTATATCGCCCGCCCACAGCACTGAAGCGCCTTGCGTTCGGCGAGCGTGGATTTCCCCGAACGGGCACCACCGATGATGAGTATCGACTTTTTCATTCCCTTGTGGGAAAGCACTTTCCGCAGTCAAATGAAAGTCGAAAGCCGACCACTTGGGCAAGAATACGAACTCTCGCGCGGAGCTGATCCTGATCCGGCACGCGCCTGTGGCGATCTCTGGCCATCTCTTTGGCCGGACCGATGTCGCTGCGCGCATCGATCACGCGGCGATCGGAAGGCTCAAGGCAAGGCTCGGCCATGTGTCGCATGTTGTCAGCAGCCCGGCGCTCCGCTGTCGCCAAACTGCCGAGGCGCTCTTCGAGAGCCATGAGCAAGATGAGAGGCTCTGGGAGCAGAATTTCGGAGAGCACGACGGCCTGCCCTTCGAGGCACTGCCGGATATCGGCTTGCTTGGGAACGCAGAGCTTGCCCAGCATGCCTCGCCGAACGGAGAAAGCTTTTCACAGCTGTGCGCCCGCACGTCTCCCGCCCTGCAGGAATACGGACGGGACGCATATGAGGGCGGACCCTTGGCCCTTGTGGTTCATTCGGGCGTGATCCGCGCAGCTCTCGCGCTGGTAAGTGGCCATGTGCCGGGCGGACTGGCCTTCGAGGTCGCGAACCTGTCCGTGACGCGGCTGCGCTGTGGATCGGACGGCCCATTATCGGCAATCGAGGTCAACCAGACATGATGCCTGTCATCTTGGGCTCACCCCTGGAACAATCTGGGCGGGCCGCATGAACTTCGCGCTGATCCTGCTCGGCGGCATGGCCCTGGATCTGGCGTTTGGCTGGCCAGATCGGCTCTATTCTTGTGTTGGCCACCCGGTGACATGGCTCGGGAGAGCAATCTCGGCCCTTGAGCGGCGTTTGAACACGGGCAGTCCTCGACGCAGGCGCACCAGCGGGGTAGTGACAGTCCTCCTGATCGTGCTCATCTCGGCAGGCCCGGCATCAGCGCTGCAACTGGCCTTGCCGGAAGGCTGGACGGGCATTCTGATCGGGTCCGTGCTCGTCTGGCCCTTGATTGCGGTGCGCTCGATGCATGAGCATGTCGCCGCTGTCGCCCGCCCCTTGGCCACGGGCGATCTTGCCGCAGCGCGTCACGCGGTGAGCATGATCGTCGGCCGCAACCCGGAGCATATGGACAGCTCTGCCGTCGCCCGCGCTGCGACGGAGAGCCTCGCGGAAAATACCTCGGACGGGATTGTCGCGCCGCTCTTTTGGGGGGCGCTTCTTGGACTTCCGGGGATCTATGCCTACAAGGCAATCAACACGATGGATTCTATGATCGGCCATCGCACCAACCAATATGAAGCCTTCGGCAAGGCTGCCGCGCGGCTTGATGACATCGTCAACTGGCTGCCCGCCCGCTTGACCGGGCTCGCCTATGCCTGCGTGTCCGCTCGCCCCATGCGCGGGGTCCGGCTGATGCTCCACGACGCGCCAAAGCATCGCTCTCCCAATGCAGGCTGGCCAGAAGCCGCCATCGCTGCTGCCCTTGACATACGCCTTTCGGGACCCCGCATCTATAACGACCGCATCGCGCAAGAACCCTGGCTGAATGCTGGCGCAGGAGAGCCCCGGCCGGGCGATCTGGACCGTGCGTTGTCGCTTTACAGGCGCGTCATGGCGCTTTGCGGGCTTGCACTCGGTATGCTGGCGCTGTTCTAAGATGCGCATGGAGCAAGCGCGAGATCACGGCGGCAACCTCGATACGGCCAAGGCCCGTTTCGGCGGCACCTCCAAGGAATGGCTGGACCTGTCTACCGGGATCAATCCCATGCCATACCCTATTCCTGACATTGCAGGGCAGGCCTGGGCCGTGCTTCCGCGCGCGAGCGACATGAGCCGTCTGTGTCATGCTGCGGCGAGCGCCTACAACACGCCGGCCCGCGTCATCGCCATGAATGGCGCGCAAGGCGCGATCCAGTTGATACCTTGGCTGCGCACCCCGGGGCGCGCGCGCGTTCTCGCACCGACCTACAACGAGCACGCAGCTGCCCTGCGCGCCTGCGGCTGGCAAGTCGAGGAGATGGCGACAGTCGAGGGACTGGCGGGGGCGGACATGGCCGTGATCGTCAACCCCAACAATCCGGACGGTCGGCGCACCCCCCCACATCACCTGCGTGACCTCGCCGAACAGGTCGGCATATTGGTCATAGACGAAAGCTTCGCCGATCCCGAACCGGAGCTGTCTTACGCGCCGCGGCTGCTGGAAGACAACATCGTGGTGCTGCGATCCTTCGGCAAGTTTTACGGTCTCGCAGGGCTGCGGCTGGGCTTTGCATTGGCAAATGGTGCCATGGCAGAGCGTCTAGCCGAGCAAGCTGGCCCCTGGCCCGTCTCGGGCCCCGCAATCGAAATTGCGAGCCTCGCGCTCACGGACTATTCATGGCAAAAGCAAATGAC
>JAWLEL010000240.1:0-4614 GCA_041686165.1 Lentibacter sp. | reverse complement strand
GCAGGGTGATTTGAAACTGCGGCGCGCGGATTGCAGGTAGAAGATCGAGGGGCCAGCCCCTCGAGCTCCCCGGGATATTTCGAGCAAGAAGAAAGGGCAGGGGCCGGTTCTGAAATCGTGATTTTGACCGGCGCCGCCCGGGGCATTGGCCTTGCGACGGCACGGTCTTTTCTCATGGAAGGCTGGCAGGTGGCCATGCTGGCCCGGGCCGATGCGCTCCAAGCTGGCCATGGGCTTTGAAAGCAGGGGCATCGGGCTGCCGAATGCGAGGACCGAAGCCAAAGACTGAATTGAAGCGTCCCACCTTTAACCAGAGACATCAGGTAAAGGCGGGGCGCGTGCATCGATCAGGCCTTGCACTGCGCTCCGCCAAAAGCCGTGTTTCAGGTTTTTGGCGGACCGCTTCAACATGTCAAAGAGCTGTCATGTTATGACTTTTCCGCTCATTTCCGAGTTGGAATTGATCCAGATCATGACGTCCCGGCACTAAGCCGGCCTAGGTTGGAGTCGAGACGGAAGCGCGCAGTCACTCTAGGTTTGGCTAAAGGAGGCCAATCATGAAACCGCTATACTTTTTCACCACGACAGCCTTGTCGCTTGCCTTGACAGGCGCGGCAGCCGCCAACGAGCTGCGCGAGGATGCCTCGGCGATGTTCGACTCCTTGCCCTCGACGATACCGGCCCTCAAGGACAATCCCGTCACGCCCGAAAAAATCGACCTCGGGAAGGCGCTTTTCTTTGATCCTCGCATGTCGGCCTCGGGGGTTTTTTCGTGCAATTCGTGCCACAACCTCGCAACTGGCGGCGATGACAACATGCCGACCTCTATCGGTCATGGCTGGCAGAAGGGGCCGCGCAACTCGCCCACCGTGCTCAACGCGATTTTCAACGAAGCACAGTTCTGGGACGGCCGCGCGCCCGATCTGGCCGAGCAGGCCAAGGGGCCGGTGCAGGCCGGTGTCGAGATGGCCAACACGCCCGAGAACGTGATCGCGACGCTCAATTCCATGCCGCAGTATGTGGAGTGGTTCGAGGCGTCCTTCCCGGGCGAGGACGATCCTGTGACATTTGACAATTTCGCCAAGGCGATCGAAGCCTACGAGGCGACATTGACGACGCCTGCGCCGTTCGATTCCTGGCTCAATGGCGATGAAAATGCGCTCAACGAGGAACAGATCGCCGGGATGGAGCTGTTCATCGACAAGGGCTGTGCCTCTTGCCACAACGGAGTGAACCTTGGCGGCAACGGCTATTACCCGTTCGGCCTGATCGAGAAGCCCGGGGCCGACATCCTGCCGGAGGGTGACAAGGGACGCTATGCCGTGACGGAGACGGCCGATGACGAGTATGTCTTCCGAGCGTCACCGCTGCGCAACATCGACCAGACCGCGCCCTATTTCCATTCCGGACTTGTCTGGGATCTGAAGACCGCTGTGCAGATCATGGGAGAAAGCCAGCTTGGCGAGGACTTGACCGACGGGGAGGCCGAGAAGATCGTGGCTTTCCTCGGGTCGCTGACAGGCGATGTGCCTGAAGTGGTTTATCCGATCCTGCCTGCGGAAACGGCCGAAACGCCGCACCCTACGGGCGAAGTGAAATAACCCGGAGAAGCTGCCTTTCGCCGGCCGGTGTCGCGCATTTGAGTGTTTGCGCTTTCCGGCCGGCTCGCTTCAGCCCGCGATCAGCTCGGCTTGCGAGACGATCACCTCGGCCTGTTTGATCGAGGCGATGTCGACCAGGCGGCCCTTGTAGACGGTCGCGCCTTCGCCCTTGGCCTTGGCCTCCTCCATGGCGGCGAGGATTTCGCGCGCCTCGGCGATCGCCTCTTCGGAGGGGGTGAAGACCTCGTTGGCCAGCGCGATCTGCTTGGGGTGGATCGCCCATTTGCCGACCATGCCCAGTGTCGCCGAGCGGCGGGCCTGCGCCCTGTAACCGTCATCGTCGGAGAAGTCCCCGAAGGGGCCATCGACGGGCAGGATGCCATGGGTCCGGCAGGCGGCGACGATGGCGGCCTGTGCCCAGTGCCAGGGGTCGGACCAGTGCTTTTCGCCGTCCCGGAGCATGTAGTAGTTCTCCTGCGTGCCGCCGATCCCCGTGGTGGCCATGCCCATCGAGGCAGCGAAATCGGCCGCGCCGAGGCTCATGGCCTGCATCCGCGGCGAGGCGGCGGCGATCTCCTCGACATGGGCGATGCCGGCGGCGCTTTCGATGATGACCTCGAAGCTCACGGGCTTTTCGCGGCCCTTGGCGCGTTCGACGGCCGTGACCAGCGCATCGACGGCATAGACATCTTCGGCGCAGCCCACCTTGGGGATCATGATCTGGTCGAGCCGCTCGCCCGCCTGCTCCAGAAGATCGACGACATCGCGATACCAGAAGGGCGTGTCGAGGCTGTTGATGCGCACAGAGAGCGTCTTCTTGCCCCAGTCCACCGCTCCGATCGCCTCGATGACGTTGGCGCGGGCCATGTCCTTGTCATTGGGCGCGACGGAATCCTCCAGGTCGAGGTTGATCACGTCTGCCTCGCTCGCGGCCATCTTCTCGAAGAGTTTCGTATTGGAGCCCGGGCCGAAAAGCTGGCAGCGGTTCGGACGGGCGGGGGGGGCTGGTTGCAGGCGGAAACTCATGGACGGGGACCTCCGGGTCAGGAAATTGCGATTTTCTCAGTCAGACGGGTATTAAATTGCGCGGGCGCGTGCAAGGCGATTGTGCAGGTGCAGCAAGATCGGAAAACGTCCAACCTGTCGCAATCCCGCTTGCGGCCTTCCCGGCCCCTGTGCAACGTCAGCGACATGAGACAGGCTTTGTGGGATAACTGGGCCCTTTTCCTCGGCATGTTGGGCCTGATGGTGGCCAACGGGCTGCTTCTCACGCTGCTGTCGATTCGGGGTGCCGAGCTTGGTTTCTCGGCGCTGACGATCTCGATCATGCAGACATGCTATCCGCTGGGCGCGATGCTGGGCACGCTGGCGACGCCGCGCCTTATCGAGAAGGTTGGGCATATCCGCGTCTTCAGCGCGCTGGCATCCATGGTCTCGGTGGCGGCGATCGTGCACTTGCTGACAACCGATCCCATAAGCTGGAGCGTGATGAGGTTCCTTGCCGGGGCCTGCTTCCCGGGGCTCTACGTGGTCACGGAAAGCTGGCTCAACGCCAAGTCGGAAAACCGCATTCGCGCGCAGGTGCTTTCCGTCTATTTCATCATCCAGACGCTCGGCCCGGCGCTGGGCACGGCGATGGTCGGCCTGCCCGATCCGACGGGCAACATGCTCTTCGGCCTTACCTCCGTCCTGATGTCGGTGGCGATCGTGCCGCTGCTTCTGTCGGGGATCCGCGCGCCGGAATACAGCGCGCCCGACAGGATGAGCGTCCGGCGGCTCTACCGCGTCTCGCCGATGGCGGCCCTGGGAATATTCTTCATGGCCGTGGGCGTCTCGGCCTGGTTCATCGGGCTCCCGCTTTATGCGCTGTCGCTGGGGTTCTCTGGGGCAGAGGCCTCCAGTGCGCTGGTTGTCGCGCTGGTGACGGCTGGGGTGTTGCAATACCCGGTCGGCTGGCTGTCCGACAAGATGGACCGGCGCGATGTCGTCATTGGGTTGAGCCTGGCCTCGGTGCTGGCGGCGGGCTGGATGGCGGTGGACACGCGGCCTGCCTTGCTCGTGGTCGGCTTCGCCATCATCGCCGTGACCACGCTGCCGGTCTATTCCATCCTCGCGGCCCATGCCAATGACCAGCTCGAACCGGGGCAGGTCGTTCCGGCCAGCGGCACGATGGCCTTTCTCCAGCAGTTCGGACAGGTCTTCGGCGTGTTCCTCGGCCCAGTGCTGGTTGCCGCCGTCGCGGGGCGGGGGCTTCAGATCCTGGTCGTGCTGATCGGCATCGGCGTGGCGCTCATCGCCCTGGCGCGCCGGGTCAGCAGCGAGGCGCCCGAGGAGACGGGCGAGGCGATGATGACCGGGGTGATCGGTGTCGCCCAGCCGGGCATGTTGCAGGCCGAGGCCTGGGCCTCGGAGCAGGAGGCCGCCGAGGGCGAGGCGGGCGACGCATCGCCCTGACGCCGACCCGCGCGGCAGGCAGTTTCCGCGGGACTTTGCGCGGGCCCGGCGCGACAATGCGCCTTGACGTGATTCTGTTCGGGAGTGGCACAATGACGAAGGCGCGCGCGTTGCGCGGAAGGGCTGACCGGAAGGCAGGGGCATGCGGCGGAGCGTGACGGCGGAGCGCTTTCGGCTCGCGCGGGTCTTCACGATCTCGCGGGGCTCGCGGAGCGTGGCCGAGGTGCTGACGGTGCGCGTTCGTGACGGCGGCTTCGAGGGGTGGGGCGAGTGTTGCCCCTACAAGCGCTATGGCGAGAGCCTTGCGTCGGTGACAACGCAGATCGAGGGGCTGCCGGAGCGTTTCACGCGCAGCGAGCTGCAAGAGCTGCTGCCGCCCGGCGCAGCGCGCAACGCGGTGGATTGCGCCTTGTGGGATCTGGAAGCGAAGCGGGCAGGCAAGCGTGTCTGGGAGTTGGCTGGCCTGCCCACGCCGGGCCCCGAGATCACGGCTTATACGCTCTCGCTGGACGCGCCTGAGAGGATGCGTGCTCAGGCAGCGGAGCACGCGCACCGCCCG
>JAWLEL010000239.1:0-4619 GCA_041686165.1 Lentibacter sp. | reverse complement strand
CGAGGCACACAGGGAAGTCGCTGTCGCGACAGGGGAACTGCCGACGATGCGGGGCTATCCACCATCGCTTGCGCATCAGCTGATGTCGCTGTGTGAGCGTGCCGGGCCGGGCCGCGAGGGAGGCGGAACGATAACGGCCATCCTGTCGGTTCTCGTGGCGGCATCTGACATGGAAGAGCCTGTGGCAGATATCCTGAGGGGAGTATTGGATGGACATGTTGTACTTGACCGGGCCATCGCGGAACGGGGGCGTTATCCGGCTGTTGACCTGTTGCGCTCGGTTTCGAGAAGTTTGCCGACAGCAGCGAGTGAAGGGGAGAACGAAATGATCTCTCAGGCACGCTCACTCTTGAGTCTTTACGAGAAATCGCAGTTGATGATCGACGCGGGGCTTTATGAAGAAGGGCGCAACATTGAACTCGACCGCGCCGTGGTGGCCTGGGCCGAACTCGATTCATTCATCTCGGCGAAAGAGCCGCGTGACACGTCGCACAGCTTTGAGAAGCTCAGACTAATTCTGCGCAAGGCGCAGAGTTTTCAGCCACATGGGATAAGACGCCGGGAAAACGATGTCGACCTCAGGCGATAAAGGAGGCTTCTTGCTATACGCATCATTCCGCCAGAGCTGAAGTTCGTGCCATATCTGTCCGCAGTGTCCTTCTCTCATTCATCTGACAATACGGATCAAAGCTGCGTTTGCCCGGCTGACTGCAAAAGCGTAAGCGCAATGCTGCCAGCGTCAAGTCCCGAGGAGGCCTTGATCTGGTCCTGAAGGAAATAGAGTTGGGTCAGTTCCTCGAGCCTATCTGGTGAGCCGAAATCGGAAATCTCGTCGGTCCCGAAGCGGCGCTCGGCGTTTTCCTTGAAAACTCCGAGCTGCTGGTCGAGATCAACCTGACCAAACTGTGACGGCAGGCCGAATGCCGTCTCGAACACGGCCCTCAGGGCAGGATTTCCCAGAATACGGAGCCACTTTGTATCGTTGGCATCTCTACTGCTGGCGATCTCCGGCAACTCTCGCTCAAGGTTGAGGCCCAAGCGGAAGGTTTCGTTTTGCTCTCCAACAGCGACTTCGAAACTGCGGCGTTCGTATTTCTCGATTATCTCCTGAGCGAAGCTGGTTTGACCCGTGGGCGAGAGTGTGTCGAAGGCGAAGGCCTGCGCCATTTCCTTGTATCGGCTGTCTGTGAGTTTGTTTGCCAGGGCATCCTCAGCGATGGTGCCCTCGCTGAGTACCTTTTCTATGAAGTACTTGTTGTTGATATCTTCGCCCAGACCAAAGGCACCAAGCGCAACTTCGAGCAGGCGCCTGTCCTGCACAAGGTCCGAAGCAGAGCTGACCGCGCCTATGTTTTCGACGAAGTAATCGGTTGCGCGCTGCACTGGTGCGGAATCTTCAAATGCTTCGATCTGGCGGGCAAGCGTAGACTGAAGGAAGCTCCAGCCGGCAAGCCCGCTGCCGGGGATGATGGGCTGAAAGCTCATTGCAGCCTCGTTGCCAACAGCCGTTCCTCTCTAGGCAGCAGCGCACGGAGGGCCTTGAGGCAGCGATAGTATTCGCCTTCCCCTGTAGCTTTTGTCGCAAGGTCGAGATGTCTGCGGCTGTCACGGTCTGTCAACACCCGGCTGAGCTCCTCAATCCGTCTGATGACTTGCAATTTGGCTTCCTGCGGACACATGTCGCCGGAAAGCACCAGCTGGGCAATGTAGCAGACTCGGCGCACAGGCGTATTCGCTTCCTCCGGGTGGATCGCGTCCTTGAGGCGCAGGATATTTGCATTTGGCGTCTTGATCGCGAGGCGTGAGCGTTTGTCGCCGTTCTCTATCACGGCGCCGTTGACGAGAACACGCTCATGGGGCCCGAGTTTCAGGATGAGACCGCTCATGGCTCCGTCCTCCCCTGGCTGAGCCCGCGCATGATCGCTGCATTGATCTCGATGAGGGGGCGAATCTCCGCCTCACCGTTCAGAACCTTGCGGCTATGCGCGCGTGTGAACTCATTGAGAGAAAGGATGGATGCGCGGGTCGGTTCCGGCAGGAGATTGTCATCGCTGAGCACATCGACGGCAAGCAGGCTCCAGAGCCTGCGGTTGAGATCGACAGCTTCGGCCGTTTGAGCTTTCAGATGGATCTTCTTCGACGCATCCGCCATCTCTTGTCCTGAATTCACGAGGGCTGCCTGGAGCTTCTGGGTGACCTTGGCGAATGCTTCGTATTCGCTTCCCCGGTCTGTGCGGATAGGTGCGCGGTTGCCTGCATAGGCGCGTCTGGCATGTTCTGTTGCGTTCACGGTCAGGCCCTTCTGTTGCCGTTATCTGTCAAAGCGCGCGACGGGGCGGCCGGAAGCCAGCCACCCCGTGCCATTCCGGACCTTAGCGGAAGAGCGAAAGCAGGGTCTGCGGTGCCTGGTTCGCGATCGAGAGCGATTGCGTACCGAGCTGCTGCTGGACCTGAAGTGCCTGCAGGCGCGCCGAGGCCTCTTCCATGTCCGTATCGACGAGCGCGCCGATGCCCGATTTCATGGAGTCGGTCAGCTTGCCGATGAAGTCTGATTGATCGGAAATGCGCTTTGCCGATGCGCCGAGCGTGGCCGCGCCGTCGACGGCGACCTGAAGGTAGCCCTCGATCTCGCCAAGCGCGGTCTCCGCCGAGGCGCTGTCGGCGATGGCCGTGCGCCCCGCGACGTCGAGATCAGCCTCGAAGTCGGCTGAAGCAACCGTGATCGTCGAAACAGTCGGCGCGTTGCTGTTTGCGACGTCATTGGCGCCTGCACGGTCGAGCGAGGAAAGGACCGTCAGGCCGGTACCGCCATTGCCGTCAGTATCCGTCTTGAGAAGGTTGACGCCGTTGAACTGGGCGGCATCGATGATGGAGAGTATCTGCTGTTCTTTTTGCTCCATGTCAGCGTCGATCTTCCCATGATCAGCTGTCTCGCTGATGCCTGCAACGGCAAGCTCTCGCATTTCCTCGAGAACATCGACGATCTGTTCCGCACCGGCAGAGGCGACTGCGGTCGTCGATTCTCCCACGGCGAGCGAATCCGCGATCGAGTTGAAGCCGGCGACATCCGACTCCATGACTTTCGAGATCGCCCAGATGGCCGAGTTGTCTTTCGCCGTCGCCACGGACTTGCCCGTGGAAATCTCGCTTTGAGTCTTCGCGAGGTTCGAATTGATGCCGTTGAGGGTTTGCAGCGCGACCATGGCGCTGTTGTTTGTCAGAATGCTTGACATGATCTGTTTTCCTTTTGACACATGGGCGCTTTGCGCCGGTATTGCGTTCGGCCCTGACGGGCATTTCGTGTCTTTCTGACAAGTGCAGCTTCGTAGGATTGCTACGCTGCGCCATCCGTCATCGGATGCAGGCACAGATTGGGTGCCTGCGCCTTAAGGAAAACCTAATTGCCGTGTCGCATATGAACGGCATTTGAGACAAAAGTTCTCAAGCGCGCTTCTCAAGCGAACCGGCTCGCGGCGTCTCGATCGTAATGCGCCGCCCATTTTCGTCGTAACTTTCCAGGCTTTCACGCACCTTGCGGATTGTCGACAAACGCATTGAAACGCTCTTGATGCCGCGAAGGGCACTATCGAGCATCGCCTGGTTGCGTGCGGCTTTGCCTTGAAGATGTTGCAGCGCCTCTGATCCGCCGAGAGGCGCATCGGCGAGGGCGTTGGCGAGTTCTTCCTTGCGCGCGATGAGCGAGACGAGATCGTCAAGCCGGCCTTCGATCAAGGCGGTGCGCTCCTGTTCAAGCAAAGTCTCGATCTCCTGCATGAGGCCATTGGGGCTGGACCGGGTCATTTCGTATCTCCTTTGAGGGATTCATAGATGGATTGTGCGAGCCCGATACCGCCCTTCTCGGCCATGTTTCGTGCATGGGCGTCGACCATGAAAGAAGCGAAGTGCTGCTCGCCGGCACCACCACCAAAGGCATCCCGTGCCTCACCGAAACCGGCGGACTTGAGCATTTCGGCGAGAAAGCTGGCTTCCAGCTCCTGCGCGGCATGTCTGAGACGTTTCTCCTGGGTATCAAATGGTGACGGCCCGGGCATGCTTACCGGAAAGGCTTTAGAAATGGTCACGGATTTGCCTCCAATTCTTTCGACTTTTCCAGTTGTGCACACGAAACGGTAAAGATGTAGTAACCGCCGTCTGCAATGTTGCCTGCATTGGAAGAACTCCGAGGACCGTATGAAACCTATGATGATCGCACCGGCCGCTTCGCTTCCTGGCAATGGCAAGGCTGTGTCTGTGCCAAAAGGCGAGTTGACGCTTGGGGAGCGTATTCAGCCTTCGGACATGACTGAAAGCGCCTTTGCGTTTGAAAGGAATCTTCCGGAGGATTTTGCACGCTCGCTGGAGGCGGATGCCTCTGACGCTTCCAGCCTGCCGAAGGCCGAAGAAACCAACAGTGAGAAATCCCGGTTTCCCGACTCTGTACCCGAAAGTGAAACCAAGCTTGATGTCGCAGCGCCCTCTCGGCTTGGTGAGGCAATGCCCCACCAGCCCGGTTCAGAGCTATCTCGCGCCGTTGTTTCAGTGGGAGGTGGCGCTGGTCGGGACATGCTGGAAACGGCGGAGACCCACGTGATGAAACCGCGATCTGACAAAGTCATGAG